>JAYEOF010000123.1:1731-8794 GCA_034722695.1 Campylobacterota bacterium | reverse complement strand
TGATGGATTACAGAGGATACGGAGGTAGTACGGGAGAGCCAACAGAAGAAGGACTTTACAGTGATGCATTGAAACTGTATGATACTATTAAGCCGAAGCATAGCCGTATCTCCATAGGGGGCCGTAGTTTAGGTTCCAGTATAGCAACCTATGTTGCAGCCCATAGAGAAGTCTCGAAACTGGCACTTATTACTCCCTTTGACAGTATCGTAAATGTTGCCAATGGGAGATACCCTATCTACCCTGTATCATTTTTATTACATGATAAGTATGACTCTAAAAGTAGAGTAAAAAATATCAGAGCAAAAACATTTATAGTCATGGCACAAAATGATAAAATCATTACAAGAGAACGTACACAACAACTTATAGATGCTTTTGACCCTTCTCAGCTAGAAGTAATGATAATTGAAAACAGAGGGCATAATGATATCTCTTCAGATGCTAAATATTATAAGATAATGCAAGATTTCATAGGTGAAGGCTGAGACTGATCCGCTACTTTTTATGAGGAATATAATTTACGATACAATGATGATATGAAAAATTTCCTAATAGCCTTTATTAAGTTACTACTGCTTGTATATATCACTTTTGGAATGGTACTTTTTATTAATCAAAGAGATCTTCTTTATGCTCCGACGGATAAAATAAACCATCTATTCAATGAATCCATCTTCCATAACGACAAAGAATCCATCAATGTTATCGTAGTGAATGCTAAAAAAGAGAAAGCCATACTTTATTTTGGGGGCAATGGTGACACAGTCGCACGAAGTGCTTTTGCCTTTGATAGATTTTTCCCTGATCATACCGTCTATCTTGTGAATTACAGAGGATATGGAGGAAGTAGTGGTGAACCAAGTGAAAAAGGTATCTACTCTGATGCACTCACTATTTTTGATCAGATCAGATCTAAACATAGTGATATCTCTGTGCTTGGACGGAGTTTAGGGAGTGGTGTGGCTACCTATCTGGCATCTAAAAGAGAGTTTGAGAAATTGGTATTGATCACACCCTATGACAGTGCACTGAGTATGGCACAAGAGAAGTTTCCTCTTTATCCCATGTCAATACTGCTTAAAGATAAATATGATTCCGTTGCCAGAGCCAAAGATATTGAAACAAAGACATTAGTGTTGATCGCAGAAAAAGACAGTGTCATTACCATGAAACATTCTCAAAACCTTATAGATGCTTTTTCTTCTTCAAAAGTGGAGGTGAAGATCATTGAAAATGCAGGGCATAACACTATTTTACGTGATGATCGTTATTATCATTTATTGTATAATTTTATGCAAACTTATTAATAAATTTGGATACCTTTTATTAAAAAAAGAGAAAAATAAATGTATTAAAGAAAGTAGATATTTGTGAGACAATATAAGCGTATAATCTAATTGATAGTTGTACAATACCAGTGAGAAAAATAAACATAAAAGAGGGAAGAATGAAAAAAGTTCAATGTGATGTATTGGTTATCGGTGGAGGACCTGCTGGTGGTATAACGGCTACTACTGCCAAGGGACACAATCCGGAAAAAGAGATCCTTCTCATCCGTGAAGATAAAGAACAGCTTGTACCTTGCGCTATACCTTATGTGTTTGGAGATATTCTGGGAAGTACTGAAAAAAATGTTGCTTCTTGTGCACCGGTGGAAAACACAGGTGTAACGACGATGGTCGGCACTGTAGATGAGGTGAATATTGAGAATAAGAAAGCTTATACAAATGATGTAGAGATCAGTTTTGACAAATTAGTGTTTGCAACCGGTTCAATACCTTTTGTCCGTTCTTCAATGAGTGAAGCGAGCAAACTTGAAGGCGTATTTACTGTACCCAAAAGTAAAGAAAAGATCGACGAGCTCAAAGCTTACGTCGATACGAAACAGCAGATCACTATTGTCGGTTCCGGGTTCATAGGGGTTGAAATTGGCCTGGAATTTGCCAAATCGGGAAAAGAAGTAACGATCATTGATGGTGCAGAGCATATGCTTCATGCTGCATTCGATTCAGAATTGGCAAGCCAGGCCGAAGAGCTGTCAAAAGAAGTCGGTATCACACTTGAATTTGGGAAGTATGTTGATTCGATCGAAGAAGAGAATGGTATTGTAACAGGAGTAAGGCTCTGTGGAGACAAAGTGATAAAAAGTGAAGTTGTTATCTTAGCAACTGGATATAAACCTAATACTGATCTGGCAGAAAAAGCAGGATTGAAACTTGCTCGATATGGTGGTATATGGGTTGATGAGTATATGCGTACCCGAAATCATGATGTCTTTGCAGTTGGTGATTGCTCGGCAAGACGTGACTTTATTACCCGCGAACCTTCTAAAGTAATGCTTGCATCCACATCGGTTGCTGAAGCACGAGCAGCCGGTAGTTCGCTCTACAAACTTAAATATATCAAAGGCTTTAATGGTACCATAGCCATCTTTTCAACGGTGCTTATGGATAGAGCTTTTGCCTCTGCCGGTATTACGGAAGCACAGGCGAAAATGCAAAACTTCGATATCGTTACAGGCACATTTGAAGGGATGAATCGCCACCCGGCCACAATTCCTGATGCTGTAAAACAATCTGTAAAACTCATCGCCATGAATCACAGCGGAAGGATCATTGGAGGCCAGATCATTGGTGGACCGGAAGTGGGAGAGCTGATCAATATTATCGGTCTGCTCATCGAGGAAAAGGTTTCAGTCTATACTCTGATGTCTCTTCAGGTCGCTACCCATCCACTTCTGACAGCAGCTCCAACGAACTATCCGATCGTCAAAGCGGCAGAGATCATCAGTAAAAAAATGGATTAGATTTTTAATACAAGAGATTATTAATAGAAGGTGTAATGCAGAAAATGAATAAAGATAAAGTATTTAAACAACCCATAGACAAAATGTTTGAATTTGATGAAGCGGTGGCTTCTGTTTTTGATGATATGTTAAGTCGTTCTGTGCCTTTTTATGATGAGGTAAGAAAGTTGGTGATCTCGCTTATCTTGGCAGAACAAGAAGAGGGAAAGAAAGTACTTGATCTTGGCTCTTCTACGGCAAAATTTCTACTTGATCTGCATAGTAAAATGGATACAACTATGCAACTTAAAGGCTTAGATAATTCTCAAGCAATGTTAGACAGAGCAGAGCAAAAATGTCAAGCTTTTGGTGCGGATATAACATTGGAATTTGCAGATATGCTTACCTATGATTATGAGAACGAAGATGTGGTGGTCGCTAACTACACACTACAGTTTATCCGCCCTATGCAACGTTTGGAACTCGTAAAGAAGATTTATGACGGGATGAATGATGATGGAGTATTTATCTTTTCAGAGAAAGTTATTTTTGAAGATAAGAAGCTTGATAAGCAGATGATAGACATCTATTATGAGTATAAAAAAGAGCAGGGCTATAGTGAATATGAGATAGCACAAAAAAGAGAAGCTTTGGAAAATGTACTCATCCCTTTTACTATAAAAGAAAATATACAGATGTGTAAAGATGCCGGTTTTAAAAATGTTGAGACTGTTTTTCAATGGGCAAACTTTGTGACTTTTGTTATCAAAAAGTAACTTTATTATTGTATAGCCCTAAAACACGGGTTGCATTTTTTAATATGAGTTATTCACAACTTATTCACCATGTGAATACACATATTTATTCTTAAATTTACCTCAAAATAGAAAAAATATAAAATATTTTTTCTATATCTCTATTATCCATATTCTTTTCATACGTTTTAAGCTATAATCTTTCCATTAATTTTCGGGCAACATATAAGCCCACTAAGGATGTACCATGAAATGGACACCAGGTAGCTGGAGAAATTTTCCTATAAAGCAACAACCAACATATGAAGATCAAGCACTTCTTAAAAAAGTTGAAGAAGAGTTAAGCTCATATCCACCACTCATTTTTGCAGGTGAGGCGAGAAATCTTAAAAGGAAGTTAGCTCAAGCCGGACGTGGTGAGGCCTTTTTACTTCAAGGTGGGGACTGTGCAGAAAGCTTTTCTGATTTTGACGCGCAGAGTATAAAAAACCTTTTTAAACTTATGCTACAGATGAATATGATATTGATGTATTCAACCGGTAAGCCTGTTGTAAAAGTAGGCCGTATTGCGGGACAGTTCGCAAAACCAAGATCTTCGGATTTTGAAGAAGTAAATGGTGTCAAGTTGCCAAGCTACCGTGGAGATATCATCAACGGTATGGAGTTTACAGAAGAAGCAAGAGTGCCTAACCCTTATAATATGTTCAAAGCGTATAACCAATCAGCAGCAACACTTAACCTGTTACGTGCATTTTCAAGAGGTGGTTTAGCTGATCTCAATAGAGTACATCAGTGGAATCTTGATTTTATCAAAGATAATCCACTGGGTAAACGTTATGACGAGTTGAGTACTAAGATAGACCATTCAATGAAGTTCATGGCTGCCTGTGGTCTTAACAGTGATACTATGCCTCAACTTCATCAAACTACAATGTATACTTCACATGAAGCATTACTTTTGAACTATGAAGAGGCACTGACAAGACAGGATGCAGAGACTGGTGACTGGTATGATTGTTCAGCACATATGTTGTGGATAGGTGATAGAACAAGAGATCTTACAGAAGCACACATTGAGTACTTTAGAGGGATCCAAAATCCTATTGGTTGTAAAGTAGGGCCAAGTATGGAAGAAGATGAACTTATAGAGCTTATCGATGCGCTCAATCCTGATAACGAGGAAGGTAGACTTAATCTTATCGTTCGTATGGGTGCGAGTGAAATACAAAAGTATTTTCCTAAACTTCTTAAACGTGTACGAGATGAAGGAAGAAATGTTGTTTGGTCTTGTGACCCTATGCATGGAAATGTTGAAAAGAGTTCAAGTGGTTTTAAAACAAGAGACTTTGATAATATTTTGAGTGAAGTAGAGCAGTTTTTTGCTATCCATAAAGAGATGGGAACCGTAGCTGCGGGTATCCACTTGGAGATGACGGGGAATGATGTAACAGAGTGTACGGGAAGTACATCATGTGCCATTACAGCAGAAGGACTTGCCAGTCGTTATCACACACAATGTGACCCTAGACTCAATGCAAGTCAAGCTTTAGAGCTCTCATTTATGCTTTCAGATACGATCGCAGGAACTGATAAATAATTTTTTAAACTACCGTGAAGATATTTTTACTATCTTCATGTTGGTAGTCCAACTCCATTTGATGAATATCCAAAATACTCTTTACGATATAAAGTCCTAATCCCAACCCTTTTTTAGAAGTATGGAATGGTTTGAAATAGTTTTCTAACGGCTCTGTAAGGGCTCCTGCTTTGTTGATTATCTCTAGTCTATTTTCATCTATAACGACAGTGATATGTTTATCTACACTATATTTAATACCATTATCAAGTAAGTTTTTAATGACGAGGGTAAAAAGTTCAAAATCAACATCCAGTATATAATCCTCTTTGATCTTCGTAGTGATAAGATGTTTTGGATTTTCGACCATTAACATATCTATACTGGCTTCAAGTAAGTCACTCATCTTGTAAGGTTTGATGGTAAGTTCAAAGTTTTTAGAAGTGATCTTCTCAATTTTGGCAAACTCGTCTATGAGAAGATTTAGCCTCTCAAAGATGCTATGCATACGTGCTTTATTTTTCTCATCATGGAGCATTTCAGAGACCAAACGTCCTTTGGCAATAGGTGTTTTAAGTTCATGCATAATGGCACGGAGAAAGAGTTGACGTGAGTGCAGGAGTTCTCGTATCATGGTAACAGCATGATCAAACTCATTGGCTACTTCGGCTATCTCATCCTGGTTATTACTTTTACACTCTATATCAAGGTTTCCTTGCGAGAACGTCTGTATCTTGTTCTTGAGTTCAGACAGAGGCTTTAAACTTTTTATGATCCATAGATAAAGAAGAATGATCAAGAGAAAAACAATTGAAAATACGATCACACGCTTAAGTGGGTACTTCATTTTATTTTTGTTCTCAAGTATAAGTTGAAACCTATCATTGTTGATGATGATAATTCGTTTTAAATGATAGGTATCAACAGCATAACGTTTGAGTTTCCCTTTGTCTTTAAAGTATCGCTCTATCTGAATTTTTTTGCCTTTATCTGTAATAAGAGAGATGTTTTGTGCATCCAGATAGGCTTGGTCTATTTCACCATGTTTGAGATAATACATATAGAGATAGTGTGACATTACCCTCTCTTGAGATGCCGTATGCTCCTCAAATTTGGCATGGTCATATTTAATAGATACAGTAAAGAGTACAGCAAGAAGCAGTATGGTAATAAAAAAAACTAAATTAATTTTACTGCGTAGGGAAGTGAGTCCTGTCATACGAGTTTATATCCTACACCGCGAACAGCTTGGATACGTTTGTTGTCCCCCAACTTTGTTCGTATCTTGGAGATAATAACATCAAGACTTTTCCCTTGTGAGTCTATGCTCATAGTTCCTGATGTATTGATGATCTGTTCGCGTGACTGTGTCATTCCTTGGTGTTTTACTAGTAAAGAGAGGACTTCATACTCTGCGGGTGTTAAAGAGAGGGCTTCACCTTTAAAGTAGATCGTATCCCCTTTTGTCTCAAAATCCCCTTGCGGTACACTTGCTTCGCTGTTTTGAGACTTAGAATAACGGCGTAGCAGAGAGGTGATACGTGCATACATCTCTTTGGGATCATAGGGTTTAGGTAAATAGTCATCTGCACCAAGTGCAAGAGCATCTACCTTATCGTTAATGTCAGATCTGGCAGAGGAGATGATAATAGGAATATCATATTTCTGAACCATCTCCTCACATACTTCCAGTCCATCCATGCCAGGTAGCGTAAGGTCAAGAATGAGAAGATCATATTTTTTTACACCCGCACTCAAGCCTAGATACGGGTCTTCAAAATTAGTTACTTTTATATCATATTGTGAGAGGTATTCACTCAGAAGTTCTGCAAACTCCGGATCATCTTCTATCATAAGGATATTAATCATTATCTACCTTTTTATTGATATTCTATTTTAGTCACTAAAGGTTAATTGAAGTCAAATAACTATTATTAAAAACTT
>JAYEOF010000123.1:0-1631 GCA_034722695.1 Campylobacterota bacterium | reverse complement strand
CCATCTGGGTAATCTTTAGCATTCATCCATAGATCTTTTCCTGTTGCATCTTGTGTTTCCATACGTTTGTCTCTGTTGCGCATATGGCATTGAAAGCAGACCTCATTGGTCCGCATAGGGTCAGAGAGACTGGCTTTGAAGATGGCATTTTTGGGATCTTTTGCATGTTTACTTCCCGGACCATGACAACTCTCACAAGAGATGGAGGGTTCTACGTGTTTGCCTGTGGACATGTAGCCTGTAAAGTGACACCCGTCACAGGTAGTAGAGGTAGGAAATGATTTATTGTCATGAGGGTAAGCGTCTTTATACCAGTAATTGTAAGGTTTAAAAGATTGCCATTTTTTGTTTTGAGAGTTCCACTGATAGTTTCCGAGTCTAAAATCTTCTTTACCATTGATCTGCGCAGGGATCATATAGCGTTGCTTAAATTTACTTCCTACAGTATAGACTGCTTGGGCAAGGGTAAAGTCAGCATCTTCAGGTAATTTTGAGAAATCTGCTACTACTGCAGAAGGATCTGTTTTAATAGTTTGGATCATCTTTGCATGCATAGAACTTTTCCAGTCATGGTAGTTCTCTTCATGACACTCTTGACACTTCTTGGAACCTACAAAATGAGCATCTTTTTGAGATTCTGGCTGAAGGTCAAAGTTGAGTCCGATACGGGTTTTGGTAAGTTGCGTATAATAAGGGGTGATCTTGGGGAGGTTAAGCCAGATGATGATAGATAAAAGAAGGAGAATAAGTAGTATAAATGTAAGAAACTTCTTCATCATCATCTCAGCCTTATAAGATAAATGCTTTTTTCATATGAGGTTCGATCTCTTCAAATGTGTATTGATGTCCTGTAAAATGTTCAAATGCGATAATCCCCTGATAGAGTAACATATCACTGCCATCTTTAGTAGGTTTATGATGCTTTTTTGCAAGCTTTAAAAAGGGTGTTTCCTTCCCGTAAATGACATCAACACAGGCTTTTGCTGTCGGGATAACTTGTTCCAGTATCTCCAGTGGTGCAGGGAGTGAATCATCTTCTAGTCCTGCCGAAGTCATGTTGATAATGAGATCATATGCTTTGGGCAAAGATATATCAGATATGAACGTGTCAAAAGTATACGTTTCAAACCCATCTTTTATAAAACGTTCCAGACGACCTGGACTTCTATTGAGAAGAGTGACTTCGTACCCGGCATCACGTAAAATACTAGAGGTGGACTGTGCTGTACCTCCCGCACCTAAAAAAAGTACAGTTCTAGTATCTTCAAACTCAGAGATAGCTTTTAAAAAACCGGGTGCATCGGTATTGTACCCATAGAGCTTTCCCTCTTTTTCAACGATGGTATTGACCGCACCTACTTTTTGTGCAAAAGGGTCCAGTACATCACAGGCATTATAGGCATGCTCTTTGTGTGGTACGGTAATGTTGATACCTTTAAGTTGAAGATCAAAAAAAGTTTTTTTGAGTGTTGTACCATCTTCCAGTAAATAACGTGTATAGCACCCATCAAACCTTAATCCCTGAAAGGAGAGGTTATGCATAAGGGGTGATTTTGAATGTGAGACAGGCTTCCCAAAGATGGCGAAAAGATTCAAGGGTGAACCTTTTTAGTGATGAGTGATGAGTGATG
>JAYEOF010000122.1:3928-8799 GCA_034722695.1 Campylobacterota bacterium | reverse complement strand
CTCTCTTTGTCAAGCCCCAAAGAATTTATCATTCCCAAACCTGTAACTACTACTCTTTTCACTAGACTCTCCTATCTATTTGCTTTATAAAATATATATTAATACTTTGAATAAAATACTAATATATATTTTAAATAAATCCCAATAAAGGGATCTATATTGAAAACTATACGTTTTCGATAAATTTGATTGCGTCAGCTACAGTTGCGATTGCTTCTGCCTGATCATCAGGAATTTCGATATCAAATTTCTCTTCAAGTGCCATTACCAACTCAACAACGTCAAGACTGTCAGCCCCAAGATCCTCTACAAATTTAGACTCTTCTTTTACCTCATCCGGGCTCACATTTAGTTGTTCAACTACTACTTCTTTTACATCATCAAATAATGCCATTGATTACTCCTTAAGTTTGTTATAAAATACGCACAAGTATAACAAAAAAATGATAACAAACGTATATATTTACTTAAATAGCACTCTCTTTAGGTAAATTACTCTCCTAAAAGTTTCTTTTTTATAAAGGGATCATGCAGATTTTTTCCCTGAAGCATCAACAACTTCATCTCTTCATAAGAGACAAGTCCCTCTTTATGCTTTTCAACTGCAGCCAAACCGTATCCCATAGGCGAAGGGGCTATACGTGAATACCATGCTTTCTTTGCATCGATCCACTGATGCGTATCAAGTGTTTTCGTCAGTATGATCTGAGTATCAGGAGAGTGATTTTCAAGCCAAAGTACCACACAGCCGATATCATCATAAAAATACGTATCTCCATCTTTGGTGATAAGCTGTGCAGCATAATCAAGCTCTTCTACATCCATACTGCACTCTGAACATTGATACTCTTTGGCTTTAATAGGGACAGCCTGATATGCCGTATTGCCCTTATATACATACCTTCCTCCCTCTTCGCTTCCCAAAGAGAGTAAAAGTATCACAATCACTGCGATCACAATAGCAAAAGTTAAAAGATTCATTACAATTTTTTTCACAACAACACTCCATTTTTTAGATAATAGACAATGACATAAGCACTACACAGTAAAACAAATATACTCAGCAATAGTAACGAAATTCTCTTTAGACTTTTTGAAGGTTGTTTGAAAAACCCTTGCATGACTGCAGCATCTATGGTTAAGAAAACTCCCAGCATCAGTAGCCCCCACAGTAGATAACCTACATAATAATAGTGGTCTTGCAACATACAAAAAGGACAGAGATGTGTCGGTAATTCATAAATATATGTACCGAAGAAATAGACTACTGCGTAGTAGGCGATCACCCCAAAGAGTAGACTCGCAATGATACTCATAACTGCAAGGTCAGAAAGTATGGTTAAAACCACCAAAGCAAAGAGTAGATAAAAGAGTATAAGGAGTTTAGGAATGTCCAAACCAAAAGGAAGCCCATTGGCTCCTCCTGTCTGACCAAATATCACCGAACAACAACTCACAGGATTATTTGTCTCTATATGCGTAAAATAGAGTATATCCAGTATAAACTCAGCACTCAAGAGAAGAAAGATCAGTATAAAAAACCATGATTTTAGTTTCAAATAGGGATAATTTTTTGCTTTAAGGTCTATACTGTTCATACTCAACCATAAACCACTTAAAAAGAGAATAATTATTTTGAGCGACAAAAGAGGATCACCATACTCATTTGCCTTGACAACACCTGCTCCACACATTGCACCGGGGATAAGGTTTGAGAGATTATCCATGGTGTAAACAAAATAAGGAAGCAAAATAACTTTAAGAAGCATTACAAAAAAGATAATGGTCATAACAAGATAGGAACGGTTTTCCAGTGCAAACTGCTCTGTCGTAAATGTATCAAAGTTCCACTTTTTCAGTAAGCCGATCGTAGAGAGAAACGCTATAAAAAGAAGAAGATAAAGTACTGTCTCAGAAAGTAGGTAGACGATGACTTCATTGCTTAAGAGTATCTCATTCATTTAAACAATACTCCCATCCTCCATATGCACAATCTTACTCACAAATGAAAGTGTCTCAAAAAGAGGATCATGGGTTGCCACAATAATGGTTTTACCTCTTTTATGGAGTGATTGAAGTATCTCTATGAATTTAAGTGAATTTTCTCTATCAAGATTTGCTGTAGGTTCATCACAAATGATCAGTTCAGGTTCATGTACCAACGCTCTGGCAATGGCACAACGCTGTTTTTCCCCACCGGAGAGTTCTTTAACTTGCTGTGAGGCTTTATGGGAAATAGCTGCACTTTGCATGCTCTTTGCTGCCATCAGCTTGATGGTTACGATATCAAGACCAGAGTTAATAAGCGGTGCAATGACATTCTCTTCAACACTCAACGACTCTAAAAGATTGAAGTGTTGGAAGATGAACCCTATGCTTTTCGCACGATAGGCTGAAGCATGGAGATCGGGGAGTTTAGAGATGAGTTCTCCCGCTACCACGATCTTCCCGGAGCTTGGTTTGTCAAGTGCAGCTATAAGTGATAACAGTGTTGATTTTCCACTACCGCTTACGCCACTCAAGATCATCGTTTCTCCCGTAGCCACACTAAGATCAATAGATTTCAGTGCTTCAAAGGCTTGCGCTGTTCCTTCGTTAAATACTTTACTAACACACTCAATATTAACCATTACAAACCTTTACCTGGAATCGGAAGGCTTCGCCTCCGCTGTTCGGGAGTGCCCGTAGGAAATGCCCTTGGGTGAAACTCTCCGTTTCCAAAAAATTCATCATAATTCTCACAGCATTGCCTCTTTTGGTGGCGTTACAGCTATCTTCCATGCAGGTATGAGTACTGCTGCAAGAAACGGAATAGCATAGAAAAGGAAAATGGATCCCAATAAACCAAACTCCAGGACAGGAACAAACTCAACATGATTAGGCAGGTTTGCACCACCTAAAAATATCTGACTTAAAAGTGGTGCATCCCATATAAATACATACAGATATGCCAGTACCACGCCCAACACAAAACTCACAAGCACAACGACTACCGTTTCATAAAATTTCAATTTCAAAATATCTTTGATACTCCACCCTACTGCACGAAGTATACCTATCTCTTTTCGCTCTGTAGAATAAACCATAGAGTAACGTTGATAGAGGATAAGCATAAAGGTTACTATAGATACCAAATAGAGTATTAAAAAGAGTCCACCTTTATAATTATAAAGATTCTCATAGGCTTTTCTGATCTCTCTCTTTTCTACAACACGTACATCATAAAAAAGAAGATGCAGCTTGCCGATAATATTATCCCATTCAGCATCATTGGGAACATTAAAGGTGATATCTGTGACTTCATCCTCTCCCAATCCAAATATTTCTCTGGCCAGTTCTATGGGCATAATGACCATGTCATTGGCTATGAGATTGGTCTGGGAAGGAAGTGTTTGGTGTATCTTTACCTTTTTGAAACTTCCCTGGGGTGTTTTAAAGGAAAAAGAGTCTTTATAATAGTGTTCTGACAGAAAGGTCTTTACCCCCTCACCTACAAGCATACTATCTGTAGATAAAAAGCTTTTAAGATCCAAGCCTTTTAGAAGAGATCGAAGTTCCTTAGAGCTTTGCTCATCAAAAAGATCCACACCGACTACTAAAAAAGAATTTTCACGAGGTGCAAAGAAATATCTGCCGTAAACACGGGGAGCCACCTGTGAAACGCCATTGATCTCCAATACTTTATCCAGCCAATCAGCCGGTGTATTAATAGCCTTTCCTGCCTGTACTCTACTCAGTGTAAAATCAGATTGATTCTCCAGTGTACCAAAAAGTGTATTTTGAAGTGAAGAAGAGATAAAAAGTACTGAACTCAAAAGAAAGATAATGATCACAGAGATCAAGACTGCACCTATATGTTTACCTTTTTGTTTAAATAGCAGCAGGGTTAAAAAGTGCAAAAAAGCGTTACCCATTATTATTCTACTTGGCATAAACCAGATCCATTTTATTCATTGTTTGCATTTGAGGATATGCAGGATTTAGAACCTCTTCATAAAAAAGAACTCTTGGTTCATAGTAAGCAACACTGAGTGAGGGAGAAGAAAGTTTTGTAATCTTCGTAACACTACTAAACATCTTTTTGGAGGAGAGACCATTATGAGTCAGATAATGTACAAGTACAAAGCCTGCCAATAACAACACCATTGATACCAATATAGAAAATTCTTTAATCAATTGATACCTTCCTTTTGTTCTTGGTATACTTCCAATTATAGCTGCTCTATACCATCTAAAGCCATCACCATTTTATCAGTAATTTCATCAAAGACAACCATGGCTTTACCATTATGATCATCCATGAATGCTTTCGCACTTTTTTTACTCTTAAAAGGTATGAGTTCACGACCCATCGGCCCAAAAACATCTGAGTCCAGTACATAAATTGCCTCTTTAGCAGAGATCTCTTCAAGTGTATAATAATCACTCACTGTTATTTCAGAGATATGAGTCCGATCGTAAGGAAAATCACCATCAAAGATGTAATATTTCATCATATCTTTCACACCGTCAAAATAGTAGTTCTTATCATCATGCTTTATACGCGCTGCCCATTTAGGATACTTACTTACAAACATACCACACACAGGACATTTCGCTTTAACAGGAACGTCTATATGTTTACCCACCAATTTCATGCTGCCATTACTCACATAATACGCAACAGCTTCCAGCTTAGACCTGGAAAGAGGAGGACAGGCCCCGGATGTTTTGATCTTTTCCATTAATTGTTCGATGGTTCCTTGAGCAGAGGGAAGTTTTTTAGATTCACAAAGGGTATTAACGATCTTTTCACCTTTATTTGAAAGTTTCACGATCTTTGCTAAGCTCTGCTCATTGGCAAAAAGTGATCCAGTGAGAAATAGTGTGAT
>JAYEOF010000122.1:2457-3828 GCA_034722695.1 Campylobacterota bacterium | reverse complement strand
TATTATCTACTTTTTAAGTAAAGCCCTATTGCTTGCATCTGCTTAGGATTTATATCTTTACATAATTTGTTTTCAACTATAAATGCTTTAGCTTCAGCTGTAGTGGCAAATTTCTTGTCTGTCTTTTGACACATTTTACCATACATCATTTCACCTTTTTGCGCCATCATAGCTTGCTTTTTAGCAACCATTTTGCTGTCTTTAGCAAAATCACTCTCTGCTGCCTTATATGCACCATTATAGTCAACTACTTTACCACCATTTGCTTTGGCAAATGCTTCTGCATCCGCTTTATTGGCAAAAGCATATTTACTTACCATTGTCATCGTACCTTTTTTACCGCTTCCTACTACATAAGTAGCCTTATCAGCATCGATAAATTTAAGAGTTGTTACATCTACCACTTTAATATCTGTAAGTTTAGACCCTTTTTGCGTATCTTCAACAATACAATGAATAGAACAATACTGTTTTACTTTTCCGTCTACTGTTGCTGCATGATTCGTTTTATAGAACATAGGTAAAGTCATCCCACACTCAGGGCAGAACATTTTAGCGTTACCCTCTTGGAGTATAGTTGCTTTCCCAGCAGGAACCGTTTGGAACATTTTCGTCATTTTCTTTGGTTTAGCTTCTTCTGCTTGTACAAATGTTGCCAAAGTACCGAGTGCCAGAAGTGTTAGTAGAATCTTTTTCATTTTATTTCCTTATATTTTTGATAACCTATGATAATCTATTAGTGTTAATTAACTGTTAAATATTTAACTTTCTAATAAAACCTGTGAATTTCTTCCATGATGTTAGAAAACTCTATGTCATCACCCTTCTCTTTTAGAAACGATATAAGATACTTTTCAGAAGCTTCAATACCCTCCTTTTTCTCTATCTCTAAAAGTTCAGCATAAAGATCAGCAATAATCTCGATCACATGTTTTGATATCTTTTTTCTTGCCGCATGATATCCAATGATCTTGCCAGTATCATTATCTCTTCTTGATTCAAACTCGGTAAATATCCAGTAGTATCTTCCATCTTTAGCCAAGTTCTTAACTACTGCATTGATATTTAACCCTTGTGATATCGTTTCCCATAAAAGTTTAAATACTACCTTCGGCATATCAGGATGTCGTACTATACTGTGTGGTTTTCCGATCAATTCTTCTTTGCTATAGCCAGCAACTTCTATAAAATAATCATTACAAAAGGTGATCTTCCCTTTTTCATCCGTTTCACTTACAATGTATCGTTTCGGATCCAGTACTATCTCTTCATCTATAGGTGTAGGTTTTTGCATCTTAAATCCTTCCGTTTAATAGTCTGATAAGAGCATCTGACACTTCATCAAACTTGAAAATTCTTTTTCCGCTATAC
>JAYEOF010000122.1:0-2357 GCA_034722695.1 Campylobacterota bacterium | reverse complement strand
CGTTTCGGATCCAGTACTATCTCTTCATCTATAGGTGTAGGTTTTTGCATCTTAAATCCTTCCGTTTAATAGTCTGATAAGAGCATCTGACACTTCATCAAACTTGAAAATTCTTTTTCCGCTATACACTTTTGAAAACTTCTCAGCTGCTTCTTTTGTTTCTAAAGCTACCAGATCATCACCTGATGGTGAAGTAGCTCTGCTTCCATAGACAAAAAAAGCTGTTTCAGCATTGATAGGTTTCAGTGTCTCATAATCTGTTACAACGATCTGGGAAAAATCTCTCTCACTTTTCACACCTACATCAAACCATTTTCCCGGTCTATGGTAAAACTCAAACATTGATTTTGGAGAGGAAAAATAGACGGTTTTTCCGTTTCTTACTTCTATTTTTGCTACCCATTTTGGGTCTTTATATATTTTAAAATGTCTTACAAGACAAGTACTGTTTTTATCATAAGTCAAAAAATACTTTTTTTCAACTTTAAAAGGTTTTGCATCCGTAGTTGCAAAAGCTGTACCTGTTAAAAGTAATACTGCTATTAATAATTGCTTCATTCTTTAATCCTTTAAACTAAATCTTTTTATACCAAATTTTCTTATACCAAGTCTTTTCGGGAAAATATTCTAAAGCCCAAAGAGGCAAAAAATATTCCTAATAATACCGGATACACAATAGAGATAAATACAAACAGTTTTTGACTCATCAAATCGAGTATATAAAATGCTACCGGTCCCAATACGGTGAGTTCCGGGTCAAAAAGTGAAATGGCCGCTACTCTAAATATCTCCATAGGGTTGATCATCGCAATACCAATGATCAACTCTGCATTCATACGCTGTTGCATCATCAATGAAATAAGTGCAATATCAATAAATGCTAAAAGGAATATCCATACAAAGAAAGATATACCCAGTGCCATCTCTGATGATTTTACAATAGAAGAGATAAAGAAAGCTATCCCTAAAAATGCGGAACTCATTGAAAAAAGAAGTCCCGTATAGAGGAAAAAGAGACCTAAAGGTACTTCTGCACCCTTAAACATACCATAAAGGATGGCAAATACCATTGCCATGAATACAGGCAAAAATACGGTAATAAAACGTCCAACTATCTTACCCCAGTAATACTGTTTAAGCGATATAGGGAATGAGAGCATATACTCTAAAATATGGCTGTCTCTGTCACCCGATATGGAACGTACTGTTGTAATGAGTATAAAGATAGGTAGAATAACGATCGTTACCTGAATATACATCAACAACAGTCTGCTTAGACCAGAAAATCCCATTACCTGTGATTCAGTGATCCCTGCTATAAAAAAGAGTGCGATCAACCCGCCAAATACCAGTGAATAGACAATAAACCAATTGGCCCGTATAGACTCTTTAAGGTCAAGATAGGCGATTAATAATAAATTCTTCAATATGCTTTCCTATTATTTTTTTCTTCTATTTTAAAAATACGTCTGCTCATTTCTACAAAGTCTATGATCTCTTCACCTGCTTTAATGGTACTGTTATTTTCGTGAGCACCAAAACCATACGCCATAGGCGTAATATTATGCGTATCATAGAGTGCAGTTCGCGCATCGATCCATTTTCCTGTTTTAATATCTGTGATCCAGATCTTCGCTTTTGGAGCCCAATCTATCTTTTCATCATCAAACCACAACACAACACAACCAATATCATCATACATATATGATCTGCCATTCTCAGTGTTAATGACCTGCACTGCATGATGCCTGTCACTCACGACCATTTTACAGCGTACACACATATCTCTATCCCAGTGTACATCACGCATCTCTGTAGGACTCTTTTTCTCACATCCTGTAAAACCTAAAAGTAATACTGTAGCTAAAAAAAGTAATTTAAACTTTTTCATCAGAGACTTACTTTTTCATCAGAGATTACTTTTCCTAGATCCATATAGACTTGACGATTCACAATATCCTGTACCTCTTCTATACGGTGTGTGACAAAAAGTGCCAGTTTCTCTTTTTTACTCTCTTGTATAAGTGTATAAAAATCTTCTCTAGCCTTTGGGTCAAGGTTAGCTGTAGGCTCATCATAAATAACGATATCACTCTCTTTAGCAAAAGAGATAGCAATAAGAAGCTTCTGTTTCATACCTCCGGAGAGTTTAAAAAAAGATTTACTTAAATTAGATCTAATATCAAATTTCATCTCATTGGCATAATGATAGATACGTCTTTCATCTACACCTGAACTTTTACAAACGTAAGAGATAAGTTCACTCACAGAAAGTTTGATAGGAGGCGGGAGTTGAGGCACAAAAGAGACATGCTTTAAAACTTCCGTACGCTTTTCAATAGGGTCTAAACCATTGA
>JAYEOF010000121.1:0-1958 GCA_034722695.1 Campylobacterota bacterium | reverse complement strand
AACATATTAAACATTTAGAGATACAGACAGAGAGTAAAAAAGTTACTTTTGAAGAACTTTTCTTTGTGAGTGAAAATGATGTGTGGCTTTTTTCTGATACAGCAGAGCGTCATGAAGGTAATTACACTTTTGGAAGGAGCATGCTTTCGAGTTGTGATGTGAATGATCCTATATGGAAGATGGCTTTTTCTCATTCTCTCTATGACAGTGAAGAGAAGTACATGAAAGTGTATGATGCAAAGGTCTATTTTTGGGATGTACCTATCGTGTATACACCTTATTTGGCTTTTTCAACACATAAAGAGAGGAGTTCTGGTCTATTATTTCCACTTTTAGGTTATTCTGCTGATGAAGGGTTTGTCTATGAACAACCTATTTTTTGGGCGATCTCACCAAGTATGGATATAGAGTTCAATCCACAAATCCGTACAAGTCGCAGTGTAGGACTTTATGCAACTTTACGTTTTGTAGATAGTGATCACTCTTCAGGAACATTAAGAGCAGGGTATTTTAAAGATGAAGAAAGTTATGTAGAAGAAAACGAGCTACCAAACAGCAGTCACTATGGGCTGGAATTCAACTATGACTCTTCTAAAGTATTTTCTGACAAGTTAGCCCAGGGCTTTACAGATGGTTTATATATTAATACAACATTTTTAAATGACATTGATTACCTTAACCTGCAAAAAACACACCTTACACATTTTGGACTGGTACCCCTTCAGGAATCACGATTGAATTATTTTCTATCCAATGATGATTATTATGCAGGGATCAATGCGAAATATTTTATAGATACGAGAAAAGAAGATAACGATGATACACTGCAGATACTTCCATCTGCACAATTACATAAATATTTAGATCATTTTTTATGGGATAATCTTACATACAGTGTAGATTTTCAAGTTAAAAACTTTGATAGAAAGGAAGGTACTACGCTTAAGCAGGCAGAGATGAAAATACCCTTAGAGTTCACTACCTCCTTTTTTGATGATTTCTTAAACCTCTCACTTGCTGAAGATCTCTACTACAGTAAGTTCTTTTTTGGTAATGAGAGTTATGTGAATGATGAGTTTGAATATTACAGCAGTATTCATAAAATAAAACTCTATACCGATCTGACAAAGAACTATGATAACTTCATACATGTATTACAGCCTTCATTGAGATATGTAAGACCTGGTAATGAAAGTGAAAGTCCAGTTAATTTCGATAACCTGACAGAGGATCAGAAAGAGCTTTTTTCAGTAGGGTTGCCTGAAGAGCACTATGAATTGTCTTTAAGTCACTATTTTTATGATAAAAATATGAAGTTGAAATTTTATCAACGTTTTTCACAAAGATATTATACGGATAGGGAGTATAAGTATTCAGACGTAAGCAATGAAATGCAGTACAATTGGGAAAAGTGGCAATTTTATAATGATGTGGTCTATGCTCCTGAGTTTAATAAAGTACGTTCATCATCAAGCCGTATTTCATTACGTGAAAAAGAGTATTATTTTACTTTAGGGCATACATATAAACAGGTATTAGTAGATCAACCCAATATACTACCGGCAAATGATGTGAATTTATATTTTGGTTATACCTACAATGAGAGGATCGACTTTACTGGTGGATTAACTTATAATATAGATGAATCTTCCAGTAAACAGTGGAGATTTGGAGGAAGTTATAAGCAAGACTGTTGGAGTATGGCTGCTTCTGTAAGACAAGATATTACGCCAAGACCTACAGGATATACTACAGACAATAGTTTTTATGTACAATTTAACTTTATCCCTTTTGGTGGTATAGGAACAGAAAGTATGAAGTAATGCATAGCCCTATGGAAGAGATCGATAAAGCTTTAGATATTTTGGGTTTGCCTAAATTAATCAGTAAAGCAGATATTAAAAAACAGTATCATTTTTTTGCAAAAAAGTATCACCCTGACCTAGGAGGTGATACTG
>JAYEOF010000120.1:0-1959 GCA_034722695.1 Campylobacterota bacterium | reverse complement strand
TATTCGACTCATATTCATCTTCTTTTCCTTCTTTTTTGGATAAATTATACAATATTTAAGAGATTTTTAAGCACCCTATATATATAATGCCGTCCACAAGTTATTAATGGCCCCATCGTCTAGCGGTTAGGATCCATGGTTTTCATCCATGTTACAGGAGTTCAAGTCTCCTTGGGGTCACCATTTTATAACTTGTAAACTTTTCAATATTTGTGGCCCCATCGTCTAGCGGTTAGGATCCATGGTTTTCATCCATGTTACAGGAGTTCAAGTCTCCTTGGGGTCACCAACTTTACTCTACACAAATTTATCATTTTTTGCTATCATACTTCTTATACGTTCCAGTACATTATATATTATTATGTCTGTAATTGTCACATACAAGAAAAGGCAATATTTATGAATAAACCATTTATAGAACTCCCCGAGCTTACACTCAAAGCACTGTTTGACTACAGTACCGAGACCTATGCAGATCGTCCTGCTGTTCAATTTGTAGATGGTGAGCCCATTACTTATGCACAGCTTGCACAAAATGTTGAAGCTATCCAGAAGATGTTACGTACATACGGGATCAAGCCCGGTGACAAAGTTGCTCTCTATAGTGAGAATATGCCAAACTGGAGTGCTATATATCTGGCTGTTACCACTATGGGTGCCGTTATTGTACCCATACTGCCGGACTTTCATACATCAGAAGCCATACATATAGCTATACATGCTGAGTGCAAGGCTGCATTTATATCGCAAAAATTATTTGAAACGATGTTGGATGAAACTCAGCCACCATCTGTGCAACTGTTAGTTATTGCTGACAACTTGAATATTTTAAAAAAACTCTCTGTAACATCCAAAGTAGATACAGTGATCCAGAAGGGTGGTGAACATCTCAACAAAGCTATGGGTAAACTTGGGAAAGAGAGCAAAACAGATAAAGAGGTCTCCATAAATGAAGAAGATCTGGCAGCCATCATCTATACCTCAGGAACTACAGGAAGCTCAAAAGGCGTTATGTTAAGTCATAAGAATATTGTTTTTGATGCTACTGCTTCACAAAACGTTGTAGATATCTTTCCTGAAGACAGGTTTCTCTCCGTTTTACCACTTGCCCACACCTACGAGTGTACAGTAGGCATGGTCATACCTCTGCTGAACGGTGCATCCATATACTATATTCAAAAGCCTCCTACTCCTACGATACTCATTAGAGCAATGGCAACAGTAAAACCAACTTTTATGCTCACAGTACCACTGATCATAGAAAAGATATATAAAAACAAGATCTTACCGAACTTTCAAAAAAACATCATTATTAAAACCTTATATTCTATTCCATGGATACGAAAAAAGCTCAATATCATTGCCGGGAAAAAACTTATGGAGACTTTTGGCGGGAATATCAGATTCTTTGGCATAGGCGGAGCAGGTGTTTCACCTACGGTTGAAAAATTCCTCAGAGAAGCAGAATTCCCCTACTGTATAGGATACGGACTGACTGAAACAGCACCTTTTTTAGCAGGAACAACCCCCGATAAAACAAAATATAAAGCCATAGGTCCTGTGATCCCTGGTGCAACACTTCAACTCAGAGACCTAGATAAAAAAGGAACCGGTACCCTCTGGGCAAAAGGTCCGAATGTCATGATGGGGTACTATAAAGATCCTGAAAAAACAGCAGAGGTTATGGATGAAAATGGCTGGTTCAACACTGAAGATATCGGATATATAGATGACGATGGCTACTTCTTCATGAGTGGTCGTGCCAAAAATATCATTGTCGGACCTAGTGGTGAAAATATATATCCTGAGCAGATAGAAGCAACCATCAATGCCCACAATCTTGTAGCAGATTCTCTGGTCTTTGATGACAACGGGACACTTTCTGTCCGTATACATCTGGACTATGATCTCCTCGATGAACTACTTGGAGTCAGTAAAAAATCAGAAACTAAAATGCAT
>JAYEOF010000119.1:0-1962 GCA_034722695.1 Campylobacterota bacterium | reverse complement strand
GATACCTGTGTTGCAGCGGGTGTTGACTACATGGAGATAGGGAAAAATAACTCTCCGACTCTTATGAGTGAAGAGGAGTTTGGTGCTTGGAACTTTTCTAAAGAGGAGGATATCAGACGGATCGTAGGCAACAATGATACAGGTATGAAGATAGCGGTAATGTCTGACATAGGAAGAACAGTAAAAGAGGAACTTCTGCCTAAAGAGGAGTCTGTGGTCGATATGATCAGGATAGCAACCTATATCCATCAAATACCCGAAGCCATAGAACTTATAGAAGAGGCTCATGCCAAAGGGTATGAGACCACCGTAAATGTTATGGCGATTGCCAAGTCATTTAACGATGAGTTAGATGAGGTGCTTGAGGTGCTTGGTAAGACAAATGTTGACGTTATCTATATTGCCGATACCTTTGGATCATTTTACCCTGAGCAGATCAAGAAGCTCACCGGGAAATACCTTGATGTGGCAGAAGCTAGTGGTAAACAAGTAGGGATCCATGCCCATAACAACATACAGTTAGCCTATGCAAATACGATAGAGGCGATGATATATGGTACGAGCTTCTTGGACTGTACTATCTCTGGGCTGGGAAGAGGCGCAGGGAACTGCCCTATGGAGCTTCTTATCGGTTTCTTGAAAAATCCAAAATACAAACAGCTGCCTGTCCTTAAGTTCATAGAGAAGTTTATAGTTCCTTTGGAGAAAGAGTTGGACTGGGGATACAGCATCCCATATATGATAACCGGCCAGCTTGTAGAACACCCAAGATCTGCGATGAAAGCTAGAGATGAGGGTGACACGGAGTATGTTAAATTTTATAAGAACTTAACAAAAGAGTGGGAATAAGGACTAGATATTAAAATTCAGTAAGTTTAGATTTTTTAACGCGTTACCACGTTGTGCGTGGGAACGCATACTTCTTGTGATTAAGGGAGATTTCTTTTAAACTTCATGTGCGATCACGTCATCCAAATACTCAAAATCTAGAACCTCTTTAATAATCTCAGTTAAACGTTTTTCACTTTTAAACCCATGAGAAAATAGCATATCCATTACTTCAGCATTATAGATAGAATTTAGAACAGTTACATACTCTTCTTTGATATAGGGAGTGATACTTTTAAGGTCTGCAAGCAAATCTGTTCTGTATGCTTCAATGCCATCTTCGCCATAGTCAGCATCGAGATCTTCTTTATCTATGTCATCAGTGGCTTCTAACATTTTCCTAAAGATGAAGTCTTCGAAGTTTTTAGCAATGATCTCTGTTTCATCCATGTCATCCCATATGAGTACTATGGGGTTTTCACCCTCAATCTCTATGTTCTTGTAGAAGGCATAGATGTTACCTTCTGCAGTTTTTGCAAAAGGGATGAAGTGGTGTTTTTCTGTGTCCCATAATTCCGGGAATTCGAAGTTAAGTATCTCATCTGCAGTGAGTAGTTCAAAATCTGAACCACCTGAGTTTAAAAGTACAGGTGGATTTTCCTTAAGTGTAGGGTAGACATCCTCAGCCCATGTTTTTCCTTTTTCCAAAGGAAGTTCAAAATCTCTCATCCAGTTGAGCATCTCATCTTCCCAGAGCTTTTTGTAAAGTGCCGGGAAGGTGTAATAGTGTTTTGCTTCTATGTTTTCTAGTGTTGTCATATTGTACCTCTGTTATTTATACTAATCTAACTCTGCTAATTTTAGATCATACTTGGCATTTATCTCATCCATTATTTCACTCACAGCTTCAAGTTGTTCAAATAGAACTTCTATCTCTTTTTGTGTCTCTCCAAGGGCTTTTGAGTGTTCCATCATGGCAGAGTTGTCACCAGAGTTGGATGCTTGGGTAAGTGCTGTGTTAAGTGACTCTTCAAGTGCTTCGAGTTCTTCTATCTTACTTTCAAAAAAGGCTAACTCTTTTCTGTATGGACCGGCTTCTTTGGCTTTTTCCTGGATAATAGCTGTTCTGCGTTT
>JAYEOF010000118.1:0-1976 GCA_034722695.1 Campylobacterota bacterium | reverse complement strand
CTAGCATTAACGGTTCCCCAGTCCCATGGATCTCGTAGTAAAGCGAAATATTATTGACTTGTATATTTGGCATGATACATTAACCTTTTTTTAATATTCAACCTCGCCTCTACAGTACAAAAAACACTAATAAAGCAACGGCAGCCAAAACCCCCATGGCTATGTCGATCTGTTTATACCTGCCCTGAACAAAATTGATAAAAACAAAAACCAAAGCACCCAGCAACAGACCATTGGTGATGGAGTACATCAGCGGCATTCCCATTACGATAAAAAAAGTACTGTATCTTATGGCAGGATTCTTATAGTCTATATGCTGCAGCTCACTGAACATCATCACGCCAATAACGATCAGGATCGGATAGATCGCATTGGGAGGGATGGCTTTAAAAAAAGGGAGCAGAAATAGAGGTAAAATAAACAACAAACCGACTACAACTGCGCTAAGCCCGGTTCTCCCACCCTCTTCGACACCGGCAGCACTCTCAATGAAAGATGTTGTACTGGTCACTCCGGCAAGCCCACTCAGCATTGTTGCAGCGGCATCGGCCTCAATGGTTTTTTGCAGAGGCACAGAGTCCTTTTTGTTAAAAAGATCTGCCCGCATACCTACACCGGTCAATGTGCCAAGTGTATCAAACAGGTCGGTGATCAAAAAGATGATGATCACAGGAACCATAGAGAGTGTCAGTATAGAGGGGATATCCAGTTCAAATGCTATCGGTGCCATAGATGCAGGCATAGAGAAAAACTCTTCCGGCAGCTTTTCGATACCTGCGATCCAGGCAAAAAGTGTTGTTAAAACGATTGAAAGGATAAAGGCACCTTTGTATTTTTTGAGTGTAAATAAAATAGCCAGTGCCAGACCAAAAAGCCCAAGCAGAACATGGCTGTCTTGAAAATTACCGATGGTTACAAGCGTTGAAGGGCTGTCAACAATGATTTTTATCTGCTCTAATCCAATAAATGCGATAAAAGCACCGATCCCGGCACTGACTGCCCGCTTAATATCCATAGGGATGGTTTCGATCATCCAGCGTCGCAGCGGTGTCATACTAATAAGTATATATAAGATCCCAGAGACAAATACAATACCCAAAGCACTCTGCCAGGCAATTCCCATCCCTTTGACCAGTCCAAAACTAAAATAGGCATTCAGACCCATACCGACACTCATAGCAATTGGAGTATTTGCCCAAAACCCATTGAGTATCGATGCGATGATGGTCATGACTGCCGTAGCCGTAATAAGGGCATCATAAGGCATGCCGGAAGCACTCATGATGGAAGCATTCACCGGAACGATGTAAAGCATGGCCATAAATGTTGAAAATCCTGCAGTTATTTCGGTTCTGACATCTGTCTTGTGCTCCCGAAGTTTAAAAAGGTTCACACTTCAACCTTACAGCTGTTGATAAAATGAAATGTCCGTCCGTCAAAAAGGCCTTTATCGCTTAGTTTAAGCTCTGGAATGACCAGCAGTGCCATAAAAGAGAGGGTCATGAACGGTGCACTTAACGTTGAACCCAAGGTTTCTTTGACAATGCGGTCTAACTTATCATACTCTCTGGCGACAGTGAAACCGTCTTCTGCACTCATGATCCCTGCGATTTCAAGGGGCAGAACCCATTCTTGCGTATCCGTAACAGCACAAATCCCACCTTGGTGTTCAATGAGCAGATTGACAGCCTTGGCAATCGCCTCATCGCTGCATCCTACAGCAATGATGTTATGTGAATCATGGGCAACACTCGAAGCGATCGCACCTTGTTTTAATCCGAAACCATTGACATAGGCAAGGGCAGGAACAGCATCCTCGTAACGGTTAACGACACTTATCTTTAGAATATCATGCTCAGGATCACCAACTGTCTGCGATGCAACTGTGCGAAGCTTTACCAGTTTTTCATGGGTGATGAGCTCATGATCGATCGCCTGTATTACTTCAACCGTTTGACATGCCGGCATGGTAAAAT
>JAYEOF010000117.1:0-1993 GCA_034722695.1 Campylobacterota bacterium | reverse complement strand
GTTGACAGTGATTTTGAAGCAGGAGAGTACACTTCTGAGTTTACTCTGTTTGAAAAAGAGGGCAAAGGTCTTAATGGGTGTTTTACGAAGTCTCAAGAGACCATCAAGCAGTACTATCATGAGATAGACGAGATCATCACTTTAAGTGGGTTAGAACTTGTAAGCTCTGATGATGTAAGCCTCTATGAGATGGAAGAGGCTGACAAGTTATTTTTGGTACTGCAGAAAAGATAATTTATTGTTATTTTGCGATCAATGTTGCTTCTGTTTGACCATTGAGTTTCAAGGTAATAGTAACATCCCCCGTTAGATCAGCACCTACTTTATAGTAATAGTTTCCCTGAGCCTGAACTGTACCGGCTCTTGTATAGATAGTTGGTAACGGATCATAGTTAAAGAAGTTGATAGAACCCATTTCATAGGTTGAATTTTCATAGGTAGTGTCAGTAAACCAACCTGTGTTATAAGTAGGTAAATTTCCCGGACTTTCAATATTGGATAACAATACAGCGGTACCCCATTCACTAAGCAGATTATCAAAAGTCTTTCCTGAACCCTCTGCTGATTTATTTACAGCATCCATGATAGCCTGTTCATCTATATGCGCATTGTGCATGATATCATGAAGGAGTTTTGCTCCGCCGTAGTTTCGTATGAGGTATGCTCCAAAGGCATTGACTTTAGAATAATCTGCCAATTGATTGTCCCATGCAGTCAGAGAGAGGGTATTATTTTCATTGAAAAGTGGATATCTTCCATCAGTATTGCCCGTTGGTCCATCACTGCCATCTGTATACTCAATACCCCTTGGTCCAATATGTCGGATTTTTGTAGCGATGAGATCTTCTGTAGTTTCAGAAAGCATTTCATTGATCCATACATCTGTTCCTTCACTGTTAGCGTCTAAAAGCAAAATGGTTTTTTGATAAAAGTGGATCATATGCTGAAACTCATGTGCAAGTGTGGAGATCATCTCTTTTGGCCAAAAGTCATCTATATCCCAGCCATCTTCTCCGTTGGCAAACATTACTGCATCTGCATAGAACATTATTCTTTCATTCGAACCACTTACTGTAGCCTTGTTTAAGTTGTCTTTTGACCAAAAGAAGCCTATGACACCGCCGGTAGGACTATTATCTCCAACAATATCTGTAAGTAAGATAGTAATCTCATCATCTTCCGGAATTAATTCACTATATTTAGCCTCTGCAGCACTTCCCCACTCCTCTTCATAAATATTCGTTACCCAGTCATAAATATCATTATCTTCACCGGCCAATAAAAAAGAATTTGTCAGTTGATCAACCATATTTTGGGTAACACACTTTTTTTTGCTACATCCTGAACCAAAACTATCGTCTGATACCCAGATGTTGAGGGTTTTTTCTCCAAATTCTGTTGAAACATCTATAACACTTCTTGCAGTAGCAGTAGTGTAACTTGTGCAATCTCCATTATTATTGATCTCTACACAGAATGATGAAGTACTGCTATTAGCCACATCTTTAGCTCTTTTTGTTGTGTTGATACTTTTTGCCTGATATCCAATACCTCTCTTTTTTTGAAGTAATGTTTTCAAGTTTTTATTAAACTCTCGTACATATTGAGGTGCACGGAGGATCATTGGGTTTTTCATAAAATGTGTAGGTGAAATAGATTTGGATTGTGCTCCTGATTCTACAACTTTGGCATTATGTACAATAGTTGAGCTGGCAGATGTATTGGCATTATTACTCAGTATAAGATAGAGATCTTTAGCTGTATTACCCAAAGAGACTTTAGCATTAATCGTATTTTCAGTCCCCAGACTTTCAACTTGATAATCATCTGTAATGGTTACTTCTACAGTTGGATTAGTGGGATTGATAGGTGTTGAAGTACTGCTAGAACCGCCTCCACATCCATTTAATGTAAATACCAATGCACTTAATAGAATAATAAATAAAGTATGTAGTTTCATATTATCTCCATAAATCTAATATGCTATTATAGC
>JAYEOF010000116.1:0-8941 GCA_034722695.1 Campylobacterota bacterium | reverse complement strand
CCTGGCTTTAAAATGGAACTTAATTATAATAGAGATTTATTAAAAAGTGTATTAACACAGCTCAGTTCCCTGGATAATAAGTGTGAGATGATGAAAGCTGACAAGGTAGTTGTATTTCATAGTAAGTATCATCCTGTAGCGAAAGCAGTAGATGACATCACCACCGTTCCCTATTACAATGAACAGGCAAGCAGTGACTTTGAAATAGAAACTGAAGATGAAGCACTCAAAGAAAAATTCGAAGCGTTAAAAAAAGTGATTGAATGCAATCAATAGTTCAAGATCTCCCCCCTTCTGCAGGGGTGTATCAGTACTTCGATACTGCAGGAAAATTACTTTATGTAGGAAAAGCAAAAAATCTTAAGAACCGTGTCAAAAGCTATTGGCGTTTTACACCGGAGTTTGCACCTAATCCAACCCAGAGTCCGCGTATCATCAAAATGCTGCTTGAAGCAGACAAACTGGAATATATCGTTGTGGAAACTGAGGAAGATGCACTTATCCTAGAAAACTCTCTCATCAAACAGCTCAAACCCAAATATAATATTTTGCTGAGAGATGACAAAACCTACCCATACATTTACATAGACGAATCTCAGGTGTATCCTCGATTTGAGATCACACGCAAGGTCATCAAGGGAAAAGATATCACCTATTACGGTCCTTTTCCTACGGGAGGGAAGGCTCTGCTTGATGCACTTTATGAAGTCTATCCACTGGTTCAAAAAAAGTCCTGTCTTAGCGCAGGAAAGGCCTGCCTCTTTTACCAGATCAACAAATGTTTAGCACCCTGTGAAGGGAAAGTCACTCCTGAAGCATATGGGGAAATAGTCACTCAGGCAAAAACATCCATCGTAAAACGTAAAAAACTCATTCGCACTTTAGAGGAGAGAATGACCTCACTTGCCATGCAGGAACGTTATGAGGAAGCAGGCAGTATGCGAGATACCATTCAAGCGATCTCTTCTCTCACCATCAACTCCAATATTGACCTGGCAAACCAGATGAACCTCGATATCTTTGCCATACAGAATGGAGATGAGAGAGGCGTCATCGTCAAACTCTTTATGCGTGACGGGAAGATCATCTCTTCTGCTTACTCCTATTTCAGACACACACATATTTTTGATGAAAATGAAGCCTATAAACAGGCATTGTTAGAGTTTTATACCATGGATACACCCAATGTGAGCAAACAGATCCTTACTGCTCACCCCTTTGAAGACAGCAAACAAGTTGCCCGGACACTCAGCACCCGTTTTGATAAAAAAATAGAAATACTCACTCCCCAGCGTGGTTCTAAAGCTAAACTCATTGCTCTGGCAGTCCAAAACTGTACAGAGTTGTTACGCACAAAACAGAGCGATACCATCATGGAACAAAAGATAGCAGACCTCTTTGACCTCACCGTCATTCCTTATCGCATAGAGACTTTTGACAACTCTCATCTTATGGGTGTTGCCACGGTAGGAGGCATGGTTGTCTGGGATGAAGCCAAATGGGATAAAAGTTCCTATAGACGCTACACACTGCATGAGAGAGATGAGTATGGTCAGATGAGAGAGATGCTCTCTCGCCGCATAGCAGACTTTAAAGAGCATCCTGCACCAGACCTCTGGATACTCGATGGAGGTCAGGCAAATTTAAATCTTGCGAGACAGCTTCTCAAAGAAGAACATGTAAACCTTGATGTTATCGCCATAGCCAAAGAGAAACTTGATGCCAAAGCCCATCGTGCCAAAGGTGCAGCGAAAGATCTCATTTATACTACAAACGGACTCCTCGAACTTAAGCCCAATGACAAACGCTTACACTGGATCCAACGTCAAAGAGATGAAGCACATCGTTATGCCATCACCTACCATCAAAACAAAAAGCGTAAAGAAGATACTCAAGTGTCACTTCTCAATAAAAAAGGTATAGGTAAAGCTACAGTGAAAAAACTGATCGATTACTTTGGGACATTTGAAGCTATTGAAAGTGCCTCTAGAGAAGACATAGAGAGAGTTACAAATAAGAAAATTTCTAATATTATTAAAGCTGATAATCAATAATTGTGTATTATTTAATATTTTTTACTAAAAAACTTCTTAATTCATTCTATTTTTAGTTTAATTGTACTAAAGTTTTAGTAGAGGAGTTTTATCTAAATTTGCTTTTACTTAATTTATTAACATTTAATAGCAAATATAATATAACTTATATTTATACTTAAAAAGCTAAACTCATTGTGAAGTGAGGACAGAAAGCCATGGGTCTCATTGTAGATCGCCAGGTTACCAATAGTAACTTTTATGACTTTAAGTTTACTCGTTCTGCACTTCTTCTTGATACAATAAAAAAGGGTAAGAAAATTACTATGAATAGACCTGATCCAATCGACGAAGAGTATAGCTTTGAAAAGGGCTTAATAGTTAGTTCTACAGATCTAAAAGGTATCATTACTTATGCCAACAGAAAATTCTGTGAGATCGCAGGCTATACTAAAGATGAACTTACGGGGAAAAATCACAACATTGTCAGACACCCGGATATGCCAAAAGCAGCTTTTCAAGAGGTATGGGACACCATCCAAGCAGGAAAAGAGTGGACAGGGATCGTTAAAAATCTTCGAAAAGATGGGAGATATTACTGGGTTTATTCACATATCGCCCCTATTGTAACTGATGACGGGGAGATCACCGGATATACAGCAGCGAGAAGACCTGCTTTCCCAACTGAGATAGTAGAGACTATTCCTGTATATAGAGATCTATTAGAAAAAGAAAATAATTAAAGGGAGTTGTTCATACATGTACTATATTACCAATCAAAACAATCAAATTATTGCGATTGACCCCAACCTGTTAGCCTTACTTGAAGTAGAGAATATAGATGATCTTTATAGAGAGATTGCATTAGGAGACATTAAATTCTCTCCATCAAAAGAAGAGAGTAAAATCACTATTGCAAAAGCTCAGAATAAAGAAACATATGATGTAGAGAACACTGATCTTTCAGGTATGTTAGGAAACATTACTTTAGTTCAAATTCAAACATCTCCCAAAGAATCAATGCTTATAAATGATGACAGCTCAACATTTGCATTGGCAGAAAAGGATGAAGCACCGTCTATAGTAGAAGATGAAGATGAGTTAGTTCAGAAGATTCTAGGCTTAGATGTAACGGAAGAGGAGGAACTCTTAGTTCCTGATGATGATCTGGTCTCTATCAAAGATACTGATGCTTTACTAGAAGAAGAGGATACATCCGCTTTAGATGATTCTGCTCTGAACTTAGATCTTCCTGTAGAGGAGGAACTATCGCTTCTGGATGATGATCTGATCTCTATCAAAGACACTGATGCTTTATTAGAAGAAGAGACATCTGTTATAGATGATTCTGAAGAAGTAGCTGAAGAGAGTAGTGCTACAGAAGAAAATGATGATGCACTTTTTGACCTCATCCTGCCTAGTGCACCTAAAGAGACCATAGATACAATAACGATAACAGAAAATGAACAAGTTGAAACAGCGGATGATAAGCAGGCTCCTATTATTATTGATGCACAAGGCATTAGTCAAAGCATAGGTATTTCAACCGAAGACTACAATACTTTCCTAAATGAATATATTGATACAGCACTCTCTTTAGAAGAAGATCTTCAGAGTATCCAAGAGGAAAAACGCTCTAATGCTATTAGCATACTCTCTCATCTTTCAAATGTTTTACACCTCCCTGTTATTAGCGAACTTGTAACAAAAATTGAAAATGCTACAGCAGAGGATCAAAACAGGTATATAGAATCTTTTTACTCAACACTGGGCAGACTAACAACTTCACAGTTAGTAACAGCCAAAGAAGAGGCTCCATCTATATCAGAAATAGACTCTGACATAAAAGTTGAAAAAATTGATTCTGTAGATATCGATACGATAGCTCTTCATGAAGAAAAACCTCTATCTGTACCAGAAAGCAAACCTGTTATGCCAGCGAGTGAAAGCTTTGCTACTATCAACCTCGATGATGTTAAATCTATACACTTTGACTTCCAACTGGAACAAGCTGCAAATGAATTAAATCTACCTGTGGAACTTATTGAAGAGTTTGTTCATGATTTTATAGAGCAGGCACATACAGAGACCAAAAAAATGTTAGAAGCCTATGAAAAGGGTGATCTCGATACTATCCAGAAAATTGGTCATTTACTCAAAGGGACCTCAAGTAATCTTCGTATCAAACCGCTTTCTGATACGCTTTACGAGATACAGTTTTGTAAAGACATCAATAAGCTGGAAAAGTTGATCAAGCACTATTGGGGACATTTTTTGTCTTTGGAAACTCAAATTAATCTTACATCAAAATAAAAGGAAATAAACGATGACTATCCGTAATAGACTTAAACTGATTGGACTGGTACCAATTTTACTTCTTTTGTTATTATCAAGTTATTTCTTTATAACTTCATATTTAAACTTTGAAAAAGCGAATGCATTAAAAACTTCACTAAGCAACAATGCCCATCTTAGTAACTCTCTGACTCAAATTGGTAAAGAGCGTGGTTTATCTGCTCTTCATATGGGAAGTGATCTCAAAGAGTTTTCAGATCCTCTGACCAAACAGAGAAAAAATACAAATGAAGCCTTACAGACACTGAAAACAAATTTGGTGACTAAAGATACAATTTATATCCCTCTTCTTCTTCAGGTACTGGGCGAAAGTACGCATCTGGATAAAAGTAAATATCAAACACTCTTAACAAATATTGGAACACTCCCAAGCATTAGAAAAGAGGTCGATACACCTGATGAAAACTTCAAAAAGATATTTTTTGACGGATATACAAAAAAGATATCTAATCCAATGCTTGATAACCTTTTACAAGTTAACAACTTTGCACTTGATACAGAGATATCTTCACTTGTATCAACACTCTCTCAACTCTATACTGTAAAAGAGAATGCCGGCTTGGAAAGAGGGTTTATCTCATACTATATGACAAAAAAAGCCTCTATGTCATTTGATGAAATTGCACTTTGGGATGAATTTAAAACAAAAGCAAATGTTTTTGATATAAGACAAGTTACAAATACAAAACTACGTCAACAACTAGAACAAACTCTTACTAACCCTAAAGCACAAGAAATACTCACTGAACTCGCAGAAACTTCAGCTGCTATTCAAACTGATGTCGATAACGGTGACTACGCGGAAGAGGTTATGGACTGGTTTGCACTTCAAACACAAAAAATATCACTCTTCGCTAAAGCAGAACTGATCATTTCAAATGCTTTATGGGAAAAAAGTGATCTCTTCCTTCAGAAACAACTTTTCCTTCTTGCTATTGCTACAGCTCTTTTGCTGTTGAGTTTTATCTTGGCATACCTAGGATACACAACTACACGAGATATTACACGAAATATTAAAGAACTTGAAGATGTACTGAACAAAGCTGTGGATGAGATGAAAAGCAGTGATCAATACCTAAGTTCAGATACTGCACATATTGAAAACATTGAACTGGACACACATGAAGGAACAAAAGAAGCCTATAGATTCCTTGAAGAGCTTGTAGACACAGCAAAAGAAGATAAATTAACAGCACTTCAGGCCAATGAAGCAAAATCACTCTTCTTGGCAAATATGTCACATGAAATTCGTACTCCACTCAACGGTATTGTCGGATTTACAGAGATACTAAGAAATACTGATCTTGATTCAGAACAAAAAGAGTTCCTTTCTATCATTGATAAAAGTTCAGAAAATCTTCTAAGTATTATCAACAACATTCTTGACCTTTCAAAGATTGAGAGTAAGAAAGTTGAAATTGAAAATATCGTATTTGATGCAGCTGAAGAGTTTGAAAGTGCTATTGAGACCTATGCTGTTGGTGCAGCTGATAAAAATATTGATCTTAACTTTTATATGGATCCAAGCATCAGCAACAAACTCAAAGGTGATCCAACCAAGATCAAAGAGATCCTCATTAATCTTCTTAGTAATGCTATTAAGTTCACAAGTTATGGCGGAACCATTAATCTTGATATTCAAAAAGTACAAGGTGAAGATGATTTAAACCCTAGAATCAAGTTTTCTATTCAAGATAATGGGATTGGTATGACACAAGACCAACAATCATGTATTTTTGATGCATTTTCACAAGCAGATGTTTCTGTTACCAGAAAATATGGCGGTACAGGTCTTGGACTGACTATTTCCAGTCAGTTTGTTCAGCTTATGGGTGGGCAACTTGAACTTGAAAGTACAAAAGACAAGGGCACAACATTCTATTTTAGCTTACTTCTTGAAGAGATCACATCCACTGATACGAGCTATGCACAGGCATTCAGCGATATGACTATCGGTAAATATGCACAAGAGACTCCAACAAAACTTGACAACAACTTAGAAATGTACTTTGCGTACTTTGGTCCTACTGTAAAACATTTTGGATCTGGAAGTGATCTCAAAAAATTGAATGACCATGATGAATGTAAGAATTATTGGATCGATATAGATAATACGAAACAAAATATCATAGATGCTGTTGCCAATATCGACAGATCAAAACTTATCATTATCGCAAATGTAACCAGCCGCAATAAGATCGAAGAGATGGGAATTGATCAGGATAATGTAATTTTCAAACCTCTCACTCTTACTAAATTAAAAAACATACTTACAAAAAGTTCAACTACAACACCTCAGCTTACTGAAGAAGCTCTGCCGTCTTTTGGAGCAAAATTTGATGCAAACGTCTTAGTTGCTGAGGACAACATCATTAACCAAAAACTCATTAAACGTATTTTAGAAGAACACGGTATGACTATTGATGTGGCAAATAATGGTCTTGAGTGTTTTGAAAAACGCAGAAACAACAGTTATGATCTTCTTTTTATGGATATTCAAATGCCGGTCATGGATGGTATAGAAGCAACACATGAAATACTTGACTATGAAGAAGATGAAGAAGTAGCACATATTCCTATCGTTGCCTTGACAGCAAATGCACTTAAAGGTGACAGAGAGAGATTCCTTGGAGAGGGAATGGATGAGTATATTACTAAACCTATTGAAACAAGTGAACTGCTTTATGTATTGAACAAGTTTTTATCAGGTAAAGCAAGAACTGCACCTGCAGAAGAAAAAAGTGATCTCTCCGAAGAAATTAAAGATATTCAACAAGAGTCTACATCTACAGAGAAAAAGATTTTAATCGCTAAAAAGTTTCTTTTAGAAAGCAGAGTCTTAACTAAAGTGATCGATAACTTAGGATACAACTATGAAACATTGGATAATATAGATTTACTTGAAAATGAACTCTCATCAGGCAAATATGATATACTCTTCTCTGATGCAGACCTCATTACAGAAAATATCAGCCAGTCCTATGACAATCTAGCTATATTCACTTCGGGAAGTTCCAAAGAAGAGATTGAAGATCTTATTAAAAAGTACAGAGGATAAAATAAATGGCATTAAAAGTATTGATCGTTGATGATGATTTCATCAACCGAAAGTTATTACACACTCTTTTAAAAAAGAATCCCAGTGTGACAGATATGTTAGAAGCAGAAAATGGTTCAGATGCTCTGGATAAATTAAAAAAAGATCCTGACATCAATCTTATTTTATTGGACATCATGATGCCGGTCGTTGATGGGGTAGAGTTTCTAAAGATCTTTAGATCGGATATGGCAAATAATCATATTCCTGTTATTGTACTCTCAACAGATGACACAAGAAAAACGGAAGTATTTGATAATGGTGCAAATGACTTCTTAAGAAAGCCTGTCAAGGAAGAGTTGCTCTCTGCTAAAATTGCACAGTGGACACAAGTATAGAGAACGATGCTAAGATTCCTGGTTCCCAAACTGTGTGTTTGGGAACCAGGAATGCTTCTTATTTATTTTACAAACACCTCTTTTAAAACTTCATCTACCGTTGAAACGCCTATAATTCTAATACTGTTTTTTACTTCATTTGGTATATCATCCAAGTCTCTTTCGTAATTCTTCGCAGGAATCAGTGCTTTGCTCACACCTGCTTTATAGGCAGCAATGAGCTTCTCTTTCAACCCACCGATAGGAAGCACCTTCCCTGTCAAAGTCACCTCTCCTGTCATAGCTACTCTATTGTCTATTTTTTTAGCACTCAAAATAGATGCGATAGCACTTACCATGGCAATCCCTGCACTTGGTCCATCTTTGGGCGTTGCACCCTCAGGAACATGGATATGGAGGTCATAACGCTTATAGACCTCACTTGGGTCTATATTGATACGATCCTCCCTCTCTTTTAAAGTATGTGGTATGATCGAAGGGGAGATGGCTAACTTTTTTTCATCTATCAGTATCTTTACTACAGAGTGTGCGATACGCACAGACTCTTTCATAACATCACCAAGGCTTCCCGTCAGTTGCAATGCACCTTTGCCTTTGATTTTAATGGCTTCTATCGTGAGTACATCTCCACCCACCGCTGTCCATGCAAGTCCGGAGACAACCCCTACCTGCGGTTTAGTATCAACCAAAGAAATTTCAAATATTTTTTTATCCGTAAATTTTTCCAAATTATTCTTCGTGATACTTACTTTATCTTTTGTTCTATTTTCTAAAAGTTTTCTGGCACTTTTTCTCATGAGTGAAGCAATCCTGCGACGCAGGTTTCTCACACCTGCTTCTCTGGTGTATTCATCGATCAATATTTTTAACGCTTTATCGCTAATAGAAAACTCTCTGCGTTTTAAAGCATGTTTTTTAAGCTCTTGGGGGATAAGAAAACGTTTGGCGATCTCAAACTTCTCTTTAGGGGTATAGGAGTTCAGCCCTATAAACTCCATCCTGTCGCGCAGTGGTGCCGGTATGCGTCCCACATCATTTGCTGTAGCGATGAAGATCGCTTTGCTGAGATCCATATTGAAATTCAGATAGTAATCACGATACTTGCTGTTTTGTTCAGG
>JAYEOF010000115.1:0-2010 GCA_034722695.1 Campylobacterota bacterium | reverse complement strand
TATAAATGGTAAGTGTGGGTTTAGTATCACTTGCAACTGAAGTGATACTAAAAAGTATATATAGTAGTAATAATTGTATTGTTTTAATCATGCAGGATTATATCATAGATTAGAAGTCGTATGATACAGTCACGCCAATTGTTCTAGGTGCTCCCTGCTGGATAAATAGTTCTGGCTCATATCCATATTCATAACCAGGTGTTGGTGTTGGATTATTACCAAAGAAGAATCCTCTAACACCATAACTTTCATCCGTGAGATTTCGTCCCCACAATGATGCTGACCAGTTTCCATGTATATATTCTATACTTGAATTTAACAATGTATAGGCTCCTGACTTTTGATCATGTGTATTGGAGTAATAATAAGAACCTTTTCCTTCAACATTTGATTTAAATGTGAATGACTCTGCAAACATATAATCAAATCCAATGTTATACTGGTAGTCTGGAGATTGGGCCGGGGCACGTCCTTCTTGCTCAGGATTTAACTTAAACTCATCAAACTCTGCACGTAACAATCCTATACTTGTATAGATATGCAAAGCATCATTTGGATAATAATCAAGTTGAGACTCTAATCCATAATAACTACCTTCTTCAGCATTACTCAAATAATTTCTAAAGTCTACAGCATCACCTTCATAGAGTTTAACTTGTTGATCATTTCGCTTTCCGTAAAATACATTAAGTCGGCTTCTCAGGGTATCGTTAAAGTGACTGGAATTCAACCCTGCTTCAAGATTCCATAATGTTTCTGTTTCATACGCTTTAGTAGGAACATCTTCAGCATTGACTCCACCTGGCTTATACCCTTTTGCCAAAGAGATATAATAAAGTTGTTTATCATTGTGCTGATAATTCAAGCCTAGTTTCCCACCTGTTAACGTCTCATCTTTTGGTAATCTTTCTCCTACAGAGTTACTATAATCAGCTTCCCAGTTTTCTACACGTAAAGCGGTAATCAGTGTGAGTTGATTTGTCATAGCTGTATCTAACTGTCCGTATATTGCTTTGTTTTCAGTATCCTGAGTATAAGAAGAAAAATTATCTCCACCCCACTTAATACGATTTCTATTCATTGTTTCGTCAAACTTTTTAGCATATACTCCAATGGTCCAATCTGTTGTACCGTTAAAGATGCGACCTTCTTTATCAGACACTAGTCTCACATCAATATCAACTTGCTCTATATCTCTACGATATTCATCAAAATAATCATATCCGTTATCCCAGCCTAAGCTAGGTATAAAATATTCCCCGGCATACGTCCAGTCTTCATCATAACTATAAATAGAATCTGTTTTAGAATAACTGATTTTTGAAACTAAATGCATCGCTTCATTTACTTGATAGTTTGATGTAATTGCAAATGCATCTGTTTTTTGTGTATCTTGTCCCGGGTTATCCGAATGTGAATCTCTTGAATTATCGAGGGTAAATGCATCATAACCATTATCAACATCTATATGCATATAATTAAAATCAATCGTATGATTATCTGAAGCAAACCAACGCAGTTGTACTTTGGCAGTAAGTTCATCTATATTTTGCGTATCGTCACGGTTTAAGTAACTGTTTTCCATGAAACCGTCACTGCTGTTCTTATAGACGGAAACCCTTCCCAGAAGCGTATCCTCTATAAGTGTCCCACCTATTGCTGCACCAAATGCTTTGGTATTATAATCACCTATAGTTGCTTCAAGATGACCTTCTGTCTCTTTAGTCGGTTCATTACTCTGTACAACAACAACCCCTGCCATACCATTCGCACCAAAAGTGGTTCCCTGTGGGCCTCTAAGTACTTCTATCTGCTTTACATCAAACATACCCACACCCAAAGCACTACTTGAAAAATCAATGCCATCTACGATGAGTCCAACTGATGGATTTACCGGAGCCTCGAACTGACTTCTCTCACCTATACCCCTGATCTGGATATATTTTGCTTTAGATGCTCCAGCAGAAAAATTTACATTGGGTGTACTTGCCAACGTTTCAACAAAAGACT
>JAYEOF010000114.1:0-2010 GCA_034722695.1 Campylobacterota bacterium | reverse complement strand
GCTGTCTTCTCTCCCTCTTTTTCCAAGAGGGCATTAGTCGCAACCGTTGTACCCATACGGATCCACTCAATATGCTCAAGAGGCACCTCTTTCCCAATATCTGTATCGATGATCTTTTCTAAAAGCCTGCGAATCCCTTCTCTGGGAGCATCCTCATAATTTTGAGGATCAACGGAGAGAAGTTTTTCTACATAAAAATGCCCTTCATGCTCTGCATAAATATCTGTAAAAGTACCACCACGATCAACTGAAAACTTCATTTATATACCTTGTCTTACTTCTTCTTACTATCTTAGCATTTATTGGGTTTAGTGTGGGTTTTTAGTGATGCACCTATTATTTGATATTGCACTGGTGGATTCATTGCAAACTGGAATTGTTCTTTTCCTTTGTGTGTTTTTCAGATATCTATTTATGATTTACGCTACAAGTATAGCAGGGGATTCGTTGGTTAAGTGTTGGGAATGGAGCTACAACCGATCAATTAAAATTATATATAAATAAAATTTTATTGTAAAGACAAGAGATATCCATATATATAACTACAAATGTATAATTTTATAAATAATTAAGCTTTAATACTCTAAGATTATACAAATATATATTTTTGGAGCCACTATGTCTAAAGGCAAACAGGTTAAAGCCTTACCCACACCAGAACTCGATCAGCCTCTTTCTCTTGAGCTCATAGGTAAAGCTATTAAAGCTAGACGTACGCAACAAGGGCTGGATACCAAAACAGCTGCCATGCTTTGTGATGTATCTGTTGTAACACTTAGCAAAATTGAAAACGCTGCAAAAGGTGTACGAATGGACTCAGTACTTAAAGTAATGACTGCACTGGGCATTAAGATGAGCATAGTATCCTGGGATAATAAAATATGAATGAACTCTTAGTTAAACTCAATGATCATCAAATAGGAACTATCAGCATTAAGGGAAAAGATGAAGTTTATAGTTTTGCATATACGGATGAATGGAAACGATCAGGTTATGAGATCTCCCCTCATCTGACCTTTGGCAAAACAATTACATCAGGAATCATTAAAAGATTTTTAGAGAACCTGCTTCCTGAAGGAAAAGGTCTTGATGACTTAACCTCATTTACACATATCTCTAAAAACAATATCTTTGGACTTATTCAGGCTATGGGGTTTGAGACTTCCGGTGCATTAAGTTTTGGCAATATCAATAAAGACATCACTCCCCTGTTTCGTCCTATTACAGAAAAAGAACTTGCACAACGCATTGATGAGATAGAAAGTAAAAGTATTATCATTTGGGATAAAAAGCAGAGACTTAGCCTTGCGGGGGTTCAGGAAAAGCTACCTGTACTACTCAAAGATGGGAAATTAGGACTGGCAGATGGAGGTCTTAGCTCTACACATATTTTAAAATTTCAGACCAAGAGAAATGAAAATATTGTCATCAATGAATACTTCTGTATGTCCTTGGCAAAAGAAGCTGGCTTAATGGTCGCAAATGTAAGCTTACAAAAATACGATGAACATCCGGTACTTATGGTGGAACGTTTCGATAGAGTGGTTAACAATGATACAGTAAAAAGACTTCACATCATCGATAGCTGCCAAATATTAGACCTCCCCTCTTCTTACAAATATGAAAGGAACTTTGGTGCTAGTCGTGATGTAGAAAATATAAGAGAAGGTGCAAGCTTTTCTAAACTCTTTGAGACAACAAACCTATGTGAAGTACCTGCCACAGCAAAACTACAACTTCTTGACTGGTCAATATTCACTCTTATCATAGGTAATGCAGATGCACACGGTAAAAACATTTCCTTTTTTGTAAACAAATCAGGTATTACAGTAGCCCCATACTACGATATGCTCTCCATCATCATGCATGAAGGTGTCGACCATGAACTTGCTATGGCGTATGGAGATGAGTTTGATGTGGACAGAATACTTGGTTACCCACTTAGAGAATTTGCAGAACAAACAGGTCTGAATCCAAAGCTTGTTTCTACTCGTATAAAAATAGTATGTA
>JAYEOF010000113.1:0-2019 GCA_034722695.1 Campylobacterota bacterium | reverse complement strand
TTTTGCTCTTTCTTTTCTGCACAGTTCTACCGCTACGTGCATGGTCGATCCCATCGCAATGCCATCATCGACCAATATAACCTACATTCCCACAAAATTATACCTATGAAATCCCCTCAACCCCAAGAACCCTATAGAGCTCCATCTGCTTCTTAGTGACCTCGCCGACCATAGAGACCTTTCCCGGTTGTGTAAAACGTTCAATAATATCCAGTTCATCCAGTACACCCTGAAGTGTATACTTTTTAAACAAACCTGTTGTATCCATCTTCTGTTTAATATATGAGACATAAATAAGTGCGACAAACTGCACAAAGAGCTTACCGTCAAGACTCTCCTCTGATGAAACGGATGTACGTCGCATACTCAAACGGTTTTTAAGATCATCATAGGCTTTTTCTATAAGATCTTTAGAGCGGTATACATCAATAGCTTCAATACTCTCTTTGATACTATTGCTAATGAGTGTAAAATAACCAAAGTTCTTCTCTTTGTCTCTGATAGCTTCTTCGTTGGCTTGTACCTGTATCCCTCTGACAGGCGTCTCATGAACAGTAAAGTACTTACTGTAAAGCTTCTCATGTTTAGGGTTTCTTTTATGGGTGAGTAGCTCCTCTTCAAGTTGATCTAGCTGCTTATTGAAACGCATCTTCTCATCAGTGGCACGTTGATCATTATAATAGATATGCAAATAGATACGACGTTTCTCCTTTACCACTTCACCTGTACGAGGTTTAGTGTAAGCGTAGTCCCACTCTGTCGTAAAAGATTGAGAGTAAAGTGCATGGACGACACTGTAATTAGAACGGGTGACCATCGTATTGTAGACACTTTCAAGATGAGGCTTTACCAGCTTTGAAGAGATCTTGGTTGCCAATAAGAACTTATAGTGATGGTGATAGAGTGCATTCACATTCTCCCTAGAATAGAAGCCTCTGTCTAGTACCAACTTTACCTTCTTAATATCAAGATACTCCAAATCACTGATGAGCTTTTTAATGGTCTTGACATCAGAGATATTACCAGGGAGTTTACGATAACTTACAGGCAGTCGTGATGACTGCCCCAATAGAAGTGCCAGATTGATCTGTGCCAAAGGATCATGATCTTTGTTTACACCATACTTGACCTGTTTAATAGATTGAGAATAAGAAGAGATAGAGGTAGTATCATAGGCTAAGTACTCCTCTTCTAAACGTCTTGCACTCTGCAAAGAGAAGAAACGCTGTTTAGCATCTTCACTAATAGAAGCAAAGATCTCACTGCTTCGCTGTGAAGGGATCTCTTTATTATAAGGATGTTCATGTGTACGCGCCCACTTCGTAAAACGACTCATAGGGCTTCTATCTTCAAGGATGAGATAATATGCCATAGAGAGTATCTGCCTATAGCTATCTCCAAAGCAGGCTTTTAGATCACTATCTATCCCTAGTTCTGTACCTATCTTATCAAACAGATGTGTAGCACCGCAAAAGAGTCTCTGATGTGTCAGTGAAGCCGGTCGCCCAACAGACTGCTCACCACAACGCTCCAAGTATCGTTTGTTATAGATAACCTCGCCACTATCAGGATCAAGCTTTCCAATACACGTTCTTGAGTTCCTTGCCTGGTTTTTCTCTTTATCCCAATAACTACTGGATTCATAGACATATGTGACACCATTTTTTTTGTTTTTTAACTTGACGATTGACATAATCAACTCCTTACATAGGTATAATTATACCTATGTTTGCCTTAAAATATTGAGGGGAATATTGATTATTCTTCGTGTTTATGGGGCTTGGGTTAATTTATAGGTATAATTTTTCGGGAAGGGAGTATGTAACTCTATGGAGACATTACTTGTGAATGCCGCTATCGCAGAGGAAGTACTTCCACAACTTAAAGCGGCTTTTGACGCGGCACATACTGAGCTTAAAGGGTGTGAACGTACACTAAAAAGTCTTGAAGTGGCTCCTGCTACAGAAGAAGATTATGATACAGAGTATTTGGCAAATATCTTAAACATCAGAGTAGTTG
>JAYEOF010000112.1:0-2020 GCA_034722695.1 Campylobacterota bacterium | reverse complement strand
ATTCAAAGGTACCATCGAGTACGACCGGTACTACAGGAATATCAAGTTCAACTGAGAGGATCGCAAAAAACTTCTTAAACTCTAGAAGTTCTCTGTCCCGTGATCTTGCCCCTTCAGGAAATATAACTAGATTTTGTCCGTTCTTTAAGGGGAGAGTACTTTTTTGTATTGAGGCTTTAAGATCATTGTTGACATCGATCATGATAGTCTGGGAGTTTTTCATGATCAGTCGCATGATCTTTGTGTCAAATACTATCTGAAAAGCCAGAAAAAATGTCTTTCTTAAAACATCATAGGGCAAAGCAGCGGCAAGTATAAAACCATCGAGCATACTTTGATGGCTGGGTGCGATGATACATGGCTCTTTTGGAATGTTTTCAGAGCCTGAGACTTTTAGTGAAAAGTAAAGTTTAAATAGAGGGTAGAAAAGTGTTTTATAGATCGTTATAGGCCAAGATGAGTAGATGAGATCAAAATTGATCTTTTCATTTAAGATTATTTTCCAGTTTATATCGCTGATGATAATTTTTTCTTTTTTTTCATTGACATAATGACAAAGTACCTCCATGGTCATCATCTGTGAAAATTCTGCTTCATCAATAGGCACAGCAAAACTTTTCTCTATAAATGTAAAAAGCTCGATATAATTCAGTGAGTCAAGATGAAGATCAAGTTCAAGATGTGACGATGATGTGATGGGTTCAGCAGTGAGAGTAGAGAGAAATTTTTTGATACTTTGATAGACTTTATCTTTGGGTTCATCCTCCATATTTTCGCAGAGCAATGCCTGCTCTTTCATAAACTTTTCAAGTTTGGATCTTTCAATTTCTCCTTTGTCATCTTTTGGAAGAGGAGTTTGGACGATTTGAAAGCCTTTTATTTTTTGATCGTTTTTTGCTTGGATGTTGTAAAGTTCCACAGCATACCATTTGATCTCATTTCCAAGACGTATGATCTTACGATTTTTAGCTTCTTGAAAGTCCGGGTAGATGAGTGCAAAGAGATGGTTGTCATGTATAAAGACTACGACTTCTTTGACGACGTTTGATATCTTTAGAATGGTTTGTTCGATCTTTGGAATATTGACTTCTTCATGACTATTCATGTTACTATGATACCTTTTTTTAAAGCAGTTCTACTTGGCTTTCTTTCTGGTGGTTTATTATAAGTCTTAGTTATTTTTAATACTGGATTAAAGGTGTATAAGATGAAACGCTTACTTTTTTATTACTTAGAAAAGCGGATTGACTGTATTTCAATTTGTAGTATAATAGTTAAAGGTATCTATATTAAAAGGAGGTAGTATGATATATGATGAAAAAATTTGGTTGAAACAGTATGATAAAGGTGTTCCCCCTGAGATAGAATACCCTAAAGTACCTCTTTATGCTTTTTTGGAGCAATCTGCTTCCAAGTATCCTCAAAACAGGGCACTTTCCTATCTTGGGAACGATATTGCATATGCTGATCTGGACAAACTGGTAAATAAAGCGGCGAACAGCCTTATGAAGCTGGGTGTTAAAAAAGGCGATCGTGTGGCACTCTATCTTGCCAATACGCCACAGTTTATCATTGCATTGTACAGTGTTTTAAAAATAGGTGCCATCGCCGTTCCTATCAATCCACTCTACCAGTCCGCTGAAGTGATGTATGAAATTAAAGATTCCGGTGCAAAGACTGTTATCGTTATGAGCCGTTTTTATCCGCTTGTACAAGAGATTCGTGAGGAGAGCGGACTTGAAAATGTTATCGTTACGAATGTAAAAGCCTATTTCCCGTTTATCACCAAACTCCTGTTTACGCTTTTGAAAGAGAAAGAGGATAGGGTAGATATAGTTGATGGAGATCACTGTTTTGAAACGCTGATGAACAAGAGTACAGAACAGAGGCCACATGTAGATGTTGATGCTGAAGATGTTGCTTTGTTGCAATATACCAGCGGAACGACCGGTACACCAAAGGGTGTTATGCTTACTCATTATAATCTCGTTGTCAATGCACTGCAGTGCAGAAACTGGGT
>JAYEOF010000111.1:0-2034 GCA_034722695.1 Campylobacterota bacterium | reverse complement strand
TGTTTTTTGTAGCGTGGTAGAGTTCTTCATCTGTAAATGGCATCATAGTATTATCCTTAATTATGTTTATTATAAGTTAGTATGATAGTATAGGTTTTCTTAAATGGGACTAAAATAGTCTTATTTAATTGGAAAGCTAAATAAGTAGATCAAAAATCTTTATAAAACTTTCATGTAATATCATATACAATATTAATATGAATTTTGCATTGAGAATACTAGACTATTATAAAAATGATATAGAGTTATTAAAAGGTGAAGTGTCTATAAATCAGTTTATTGTAAATGCTGTAGCTGAGAAGATATCATCACTGAAAACATTGAGTTATTTGGAAGAGAGAGCAGCAAAAGGTTCCAAAGAACATGCTTTGGAACTGTTGGGTAATGCACCACAAAGAGAACCTGTTGAATGGAATAAAATATAGAAAGGTATTTGGGGTTGCAGAGGGAGACTTATAGATGAAATCAAATTCGGAACCGGAGGCTTTCACCCCAAGGGCATTTCCTGCGGGCAGCCCCGAATAATGGCGGAGGCAGAGCCTTCCGGTTCCGAGAGAAGAAACCTTATGAATGAAAACAAAAAATATTTACACTTACCACACATAAATCGTATAGGAGATTATCAATTCATAACCTTTAGAACCAAAGAGAGTTTGGATAGTTACCTTAAGCAAATTTACAGAAGTAATGAAGTCGAAAAAATCAAACAATATAAAATGGATAAATATCTTGACAGCTCACAAAATGGTACATTGCTTTATGGTGAGTTATTAGAGAAGATCAGAGATTACTATTTGGGTTATGATAAGAATGTTTTTGAAATAGAGGCTTTGAGTATAATGCCTAATCATATTCATGTTCTGCTTAAACAAAATGATAATATGACTAATGTCATGCGTGTGCTTAAAGGTGGGGCAGGTCATATTGTCAATAAAACTTTGGGTAGACGTGGTGCTGTTTGGTCAGGAGATTATTACGATAAAGCTATTAGAGATGAAAAACACTTTTGGATTGTTTATGAGTATATTAAGTATAATGCAATTAAAGCTAATTTGGATGATGCTCAAAGTCGGTTTTATGGTAAAGTGGAATTGGAAGATTCCACCATTGTTTGAGACTGCCCGCAGGAAATGCCCTTGGGGTGAAAGTCTCCGTTTCCAGATTTCTCTCGGAACCGGAAGGCTCTGCCTCCGCTACTATTCGGGAGTAAAGTCTCCGGTTCCAAACTATTTCGGAACCGGATAGCTTTGCCTCCGCCATTGTTCGGGGCTAAAGCCTCCGATTCCGATAAAGCCTTCCGATTCCGAAAAATGAGGAGAATATAACATGGAAGAAAAATGGACAAAATCACAGAAAGTACATGCCAGAAAGCTGTTTGATCTAGCACTGGAGAGAGAGTATGATACACTGATCGCAGAGATCAACAAAAGTGAGATCAAGACCCGAGATGATGTTTGGGAACTTTATGAAATGCTTGGTAAAAAGCGTAAAGAGCTGAATGGGAAATATGACTACAGATACTCTCAACTTATTTTTGTCTTTGCACAGCTAGTTCGTGGGGGTTATTTGACTCTTGAAGAGTTGGAGCCCATAGGTGAGGAAAAACTGAATCAGATAGAGAAAATGGTTAATTTTAAAGGATTTTAAACGTGAAAACACTACAGGTAGAAAAGATCATAGAAGAGTTAGATGAGTTGGCAGCGGTTAAGATAAACTCTGATTTTTTAAAATGTAAAGAGATAGATGTCCCCATCTTAAAACAGATCGATTTGCTTTTGGATGCAGTGGGAGAGAAGGGTTTAAAGCTTACGGCAAAAGGCAATCTTCCTACTAAAGTAGTCAAAGAGATAACGCTATGCTGCCCTGCAGAATCAGATAAAGCAATATTGGAATTTACCAATCGCTACCTGGAAGATGAGCAGGTAGCGGTTCAGCGTGCAAGAGTAGTAGCTGAGGTAGGAAAACTTGTGAAAGTCTCGAAAGGGAAAATGTACTACGGGACTATGGCAGAAGCATACAGAAATGCATCAAAGG
>JAYEOF010000110.1:0-2037 GCA_034722695.1 Campylobacterota bacterium | reverse complement strand
TCACTCATAACACAAAAACTCTATGCAGACAATGGTGACCTGTATAAAACCTATGAAAAGATACAGCTTAAAGATGCTGAGGGTAATCCGTTTAAAGCAAGTGCTTTAACGAAAGAGGAAAACTATGTGTTTAATTTTCCTATGATCTCAACACCTTGTATTATGGTTGACCTGGGTGAAACAACACAAAAAGATGTAAAACTCAGATCAGACGACGGTACAGAGTACATCTTTGAAGGCGGCGTAGGCAAAGAAGGCTCTATCGTAGCATTTTCAGCGATCTGCCCACACCAATTGACGCATCCTACACCAGATGACAGTTTTTTTCAGTATCTACCAAGAGCGGGAAAAACAATGGCATATGATAAGGGGGGAGTCTTTGTCTGCTCCTCTCATCTCTCGGCATTTACACCTAAAGACGGAGGTAAACGTGTGAACGGCCCTGCTACAGAAGGTTTGACTCAAATTGTTCTGGAGATCGATGAAGAAGATAATATATGGGCAGTCGGTGCCTTGGGCCCAAATAAATTCCATGATTACCTGGATGCTTTTAAACCGGAATTTAAAAAGTATTATGGTGGTAAGCGAAAAGGAAAGAAGCTTGTTAAAGTAGAAGCTAAAGTGGTAACACTTACTAATTTTTCAAAAGATGTGATTCAATACTAAAGGGAAATAGATGAAAATAAATAATAACGTAATTAAACTGGGAAAAGGTATTTTGTTGATATCCGTTTTGGCTACATCAACATTTGCTGCCGATCAATACACAAAAGTAGACCGCATTAAAGACATGTTGACTATGGCAGATGCCATGGAGACGATACAAAAAGGCCTTTTGTTTCGTTGTAAAGATGAGAAATGTGTAAAAATCGGTGTGGAAAGGATCAAAAAGGTACTTCATACGATAGACAAAGTGGATCCAAAAGATTTTCTGGATGAAGAACAGGTGCATGCAGAAAAATTTGCGAAAAAGACACGACTTATGTTAACGATGTATCTTGATGAGATAGAAGATGAGCTTAGAAGAGGTGATCAGGATGAAGTGATACATAACTATGCTTTGGCACTTAGACAATGTACTTCTTGTCATTTAAGATTGAGAAAGTAGATAAATTAATTAGTAAATATTATTATAATTATTTACCTTAATTAATTTGTTTAAAAAAAGAATAAATATAAATAAAATTTATTTAACTCTTAAGAAAAACTGGTTATCATCAGTTTTGAAAAACAATATAAAGGAAAAAATATGAGTATGGAAAGAAGAGATGTATTTAAATTGGCAGGTGTTGCTGCAGCAGTAACAGTGGTTCCTTCAATCGCAGTAGCAGGTGAAGCAAAAGCTGTTGCTAAAAAAGCAAGTGGAAAATCAGTAGTTATCGTAGGTGGTGGTTTTGGTGGGCTTACTATGGCAAAAGAGTTGCGTAAAAAAGATAAGAGTATCGATGTGACAGTCATTGAGAAAAAAGATATCTTCATGTCTTGTCCATTCAGCAACTCTTATCTGGGTGGTCTTGATGATGTTAATCTTGACACACTCACACATGATTATTATGCACCGGCGACCAAACATGGTTATTGCTTTGTTCAGGCTGAAGTAACTGCTATCGACAGAAAAGCTAAAACTGTTACAACTACAAGTGGTGATTTTGCCTATGATATTCTTGTGCTTTCTCCGGGTATCGCATATGATTATGAAGGACAGTTTCCAAAGTGGAGTAAAGAGAAGATCGCACAGGTATCACATGCGTGTCCAGCTGCATTGATGCCTGGTTCTGAGCACCTTGCACTTAAGCGTCAGCTTGAAAACATGGATGATGGTAATGTGATCATCATACCACCTGAGAAAGGTAAGTATAGATGTCCACCGGCTCCATATGAAAGAACGGCGATGGTAGCTAACTATATGAAAAATGAAGAGATCAACGGAAAAGTAATTGTTTTGGATACCAGAGGCGGTAAATTTGCCAAAGGTAAAGCATTTAAAGAGTCTTGGGCCGATCTTTTCTCAGATATCATCGAATATAAAGGACATAC
>JAYEOF010000109.1:0-2038 GCA_034722695.1 Campylobacterota bacterium | reverse complement strand
AGACAGGTGCTATTTTCCCAGTCGAAGAGATCGGTGAACTGTGTGCTGAAAAGGACGTACTTTTTCATACAGATGCCGTACAGGCCATAGGTAAATTACCTGTAAATGTACAACTGTTTAATGTTGATTACCTTACATTTTCTGCACATAAGTTCCATGGACCCAAAGGTGTAGGTGCACTCTACATGAAAAAAGGCAAAGAGTTAATGCCTCTGCTTCATGGTGGATCACAGATGAACGGATACCGTTCGGGTACACTTAATGTTGCAGGTATTGTAGGTATGGGTAAAGCCATAGAAGCAGCCGTAGATGCACTTGACTTTGAGATGACAGAAATTAGAGAGATGAGAAATGATTTTGAAGATGAACTCCTCAAAATTGAAGATACTTTTGTTGTAACACCAAGAAACAAAAGAACACCAAATACCATCCTTATCTCCTTTAGAGGTATCGAAGGTGAATCCATGTTATGGGATCTTAACCGTGCAGGTATCGGTGCGAGTACAGGCTCTGCCTGTGCATCTGAAGACTTGGAAGCAAACTCGGTCATGGAAGCCATCGGTGCAGCAGAAGACTTGGCACATACAGCCATTCGTTTTTCACTGAGCCGTTATACCACACAAGAAGAGTTGGACTATACACTTAAAGTAGTGCAAGCAGCGGTAATAAGACTTAGAGGTATCTCAAGTTCATATGCATACGCACCAGAAGGTCATGAGAGCGGATTAGACTCTCATCACCATTAATAGAACGGAAAATGGGCAAAGCCCATCTTTCCTACGTTGACACTGTGTCTACTTCAGCAGTAGGCTCATCTCACTAGTGAGATTTTGTCTTAGAATTTAAAAGTTTTATAAAGGATTTAAAATGGGAATAGATAGTTTAATAGGCGGTACCATCTGGGATGAGTACAGCAATAAAGTAACAGATTTAATGAACAACCCACAAAATATGGGTGAGATCACACAAGAAGAAGCGGATGAAATGGGTGCTAAACTCATCGTAGCCGACTTTGGTGCAGAGAGTTGTGGAGACGCAGTAAGACTTTACTGGGCAGTACATCCTATCAGTGATGTGATCATGCAGTCGAAATTTAAAAGTTTTGGTTGTGGTACAGCGATCGCATCTTCAGATACTATGGCTGAACTCTGTAAGGGTAAAACCGTTGATGAAGCGGTAAAGATCACAAATATCGACGTTGAGCTGGCAATGCGTGACAACCCGGACACACCAGCCGTTCCACCTCAAAAAATGCACTGTTCTGTTATGGCTTATGATGTTATCAAAAAAGCTGCAGCACAGTACAAAGGTGTTGATATGGAGAGTTTTGAAGAAGAAGTCATTGTATGTGAATGTGCACGTGTAACACTCTCTACGCTTCAGGAAGTGATCCGTCTTAATGACCTTACAACAGTTGAAGAGATCGCTGACTACACTAAAGCAGGAGCTTTCTGTAAATCATGTATCCGCCCTGGTGGACATGAAGAGAAAGATATCTATCTTGTTGACCTTCTTGAAGAGTATGAAAAAGAGAAGATGTCAAAAGCTGCGGATGCTTCAACTACAGGTGGTGGAAGCTTTGCTGAAATGACCATTGTTCAACGTATCAAAGCAGTGGATAAAGTGATCGATGACAATATTCGTCAAATGCTTATCATGGATGGTGGAGATATGGAAATTCTTGATATTAAAGATAACGGTGAAAATATCGATATCTATATCAGATACTTAGGTGCTTGTAACGGTTGTGCATCTTCAAGTACAGGTACACTCTTTGCGATCGAAAACGTTCTCAAAGAAAAACTTGATCAGAATATCAGAGTTTTACCTATCTAATTCCTCTTTTGCCTTTAGCTGGCGGCTCTTTCCGCCAGCTACTTCGTAAACAGTCTCACAATACCTCTTAAAAGCACAAAAACCAAATATAATGCTACCGTAAAGACCAATGGATGAAATGCTCCTATACCATAAGCTCCTGCTGTTGGAAGTGCTATTATATGATCTATGGGATGACTCATCCACTCTTTGAAATGCATAC
>JAYEOF010000108.1:0-2040 GCA_034722695.1 Campylobacterota bacterium | reverse complement strand
CGTGAAATGTAGATTCCACTCACATGCGGAGCGATAAGCTTCGCATACAATGCTTCTGTATAGGAAGGGTAATCTTTAAGATCTACCTCTTCATCGGAATCGCACTGACCATCTGGACCAAATGCCGGGTTTCCGTTAAAGTTTTGTGCACTAACATTCTCAAATTCTTTTCTTAGATCGTCCATTTCTATCATTCTTTTTCTCCTATAAGTATGGGGATATCATCCACATCTATTTTTGCATTAAACCATCGATTGGCAATGAGCATCATTTTTGCTACAAAAAGTATCTGGTCATCTAAAAACTCCGGTTTATCAAAAAGTCTTTTTGCCTCATCATCAAAGCAAAACCCTTTTACTTTTCCCTCAACCACTTCTATAAAATCAACACGGCCTTCTCTCCTGCTTACTTCATCTAAACTGTCACAGTAAGAGACCGCTTTACCCTGAAACTCTTTTTCTATCATCATTTTATCTACTTTAGACTCTCCTACACTGGACATGGTAAAATCAAAATGTTCATCTGTTATATTCAGAGCAATCGCTGTTGCATTGATACCATTGTGTTTCATGACCTTGTTAAAATACTTGCGGATATATCCAGTCTGTGCATTATGGCCAAGGATCGTACATAAACCTGTATCCGGTTTTATCTCATCTGGTCTCATGCCTCACCTTTATCTATATTTTCTTCGTTGCTATTTTCTATCTGTTCACTCTTCATTTCTTTCATACGAATAGCATTATCATGCAGGAACATAGCTTCTTCCTCTTCTACCAAACAACGGGGACAGGTCTGCTCTCCACCTGTATAGGTAAAGCTGTTACCACACTCGTTACAACGTTTAATGTTAAAACTCGCCAGTGTTCTTTGTACCGGTTCAAAGAACTCTTTGATCTCAAATCCACTTTGAAGATGTATGGAGTCTGGTTCACAGGCATCATGACACAAACGACACTTCACACAAAGCATTGCATCAAAGTGTATAAGTGAAAATTTACCATTGGATGAAAGCGCTCCGGTAGGACAGATACGATAACATATCTGACAATTCGTACAACTATCATCGATAAACTTTTGAGATGTAAAACTTACCTCTTCTTCGGGTAAGACTTCGTACACATCAGGGACTCCTGCCCGTTTAAGTGCCGTAAAAAGTATCTTTCTTTTATTTGGCAGTTGTTTATCTTTGATCTTAGAAATGACAGAAGCATCTAGTTCAAATTTTTGTAACTCATCAGCATACACAGCATCATCAAACTCTTTTTTATGTTTCACTACACCTTTGAGTGAGGCATTACCTAAAAAAGAACGTCTTGAAGTACTTTCTTCACTGCCTTCACTCTCCTGGACATCACTGTTTGGTGCTACATAATTGCTATCTAATTGTTTTGAAGAGAAGCTGGACAAAACAAAGTTTGCCTCTTCTAACCTCTTTTCAATATGTTCAAAAAGCAGTGATGCATCATCATAAGAACTGAGATCAATGGTAATCGTCTCTTCACTCACCAAAGCCAATGAGATCAAATGTTCTACACTCAATACAGAAATACAAGGTACATTGATCTTAGGTGAGATCAATCTTACTTTAGACTCTAAGAAGCTGAAGAAAAACTCTGTTGTTGAAAAATCAGACAGAGAAAAAGCTTCTGTAGGGCAAACACCCACACAAGCTGCTGCTTCCACACCTGTCGCGAGTGCAAATGTGGGTAGGTGATCTACGATCTGCAGACTATCCGGACAAGCATCCACACACTTAGTACAGTTAGAGAATTTACTTGTTGCTCTTACACAGGAAGCAACATCAAAATGTAACTTCATCTACTACTCGACATTCGGAGCAGCACAGTGTTGTGTAAGTTTTTCATTGACATATTCAAAATCACTTAATAAAAATTCTAAAGCAAGTTCAGAACCATCATGATACAGAGGTGTACGTGACTCTTTTTTGGCATTGATCAAAAAGAGCGGTGTCCACTCAAGAAGATGCTCTTTCAAAAAAGCTCTCTGTACTTCAAGAAGTTCACAAATACCCTCTTT
>JAYEOF010000107.1:0-2042 GCA_034722695.1 Campylobacterota bacterium | reverse complement strand
GTTTATATCCATCTGTGGTCTGGTATTTTTTCAGTATCTCCTGCATGATCTGCAGCCCGCTAAATTCATTGCCATGCAGCAAGATAGAGATGAACAGGGCAGGGTGTTTCTCTCCTTTGAGGTGTATAAGTGTAGGAGTATCAAAAAGATCTTTGATCTCACGATGAGAGATGGAGAGAAATGCACTTGGTAGTTGGTCCAGTATCGTTAAATTGCTCTTCATCTACAGACTCCATCTATGTACGGGAATATTTTGTTCAGAATTTTTCATATAATCCTCCATAAGTTTAGGTATGCTATTGAACTTTTTAAAATGTTTAAGTTGCCAGGAAGCACCGTTTTGCCCACTTGAGGTTCTTTGCTCTATGATGTTCAGATACTCATCTACGTCATCTATACCAAAAGAGTCAAGCCCTACTTTTGTAAGTTCCAGCCCATCGTTTAATATCCACTCTTTCAAGGAGACTAATTGAGTATTTCTTGGTTCATGAAATGCACTCTCCAGTCCAATTTTTGCTACAGAGTAGAAATCATCTTTTAATTTTTCAAATGGTATTTTTCTGAGGTTGATCCTTGACCTTACCAAGCCCTGAATGAGACCTATATAAAACCATATATTTGTTTGGATATCTATGAGGCTTGGTCCGGACGGTAGTACGCGAAGTTCAAGTCTCAGTGTATGTTTGCCATCTTTGTCTCTGTCTAAAATTGGGCGGATCCATCTCCAGATCGTGCCGTTGTGAAGGTTGAAATGGTGCAGGTCGCTTTCAGGTCTGTTCTTTACATCTGCAAAAATAATTTTAAACTCTTTGTTTTGTTCAAACAGGTCTAGCCAGGAGTCTATATAGCCATGTGCAAAATGCACCCTTCTTTCATCACCATGCTCTCTTCTTTGTTTATCTCTTGTATCTACAGACTGTTCAAAAATAGCGATGCGGGATTCATGCCAAGCCCTTCGACCCAAAACCAAAGGGGAGTTTGCACCAAACCCAAGCAACACAATAGATGCTAAAAGTGAGGCATGGTAATATTCAACTGCTTCATCAAAAGGAATTTGAAGGTGGATCTGTAGTGATGTACCAAGTGCTTCAAGCATCACATCATTTTTTTCCAGGGAGACTTCATCTTCACCATGAAACAGAACTTTGACTTTTTCGTGTCTTAACTCTTTCATACGCTGAGATACCAGTGTATATCTATGCATATCTGACTGGTATAACGCTTTGTTGAAATGTTTAAGTTCCAGACTGGGAAGGACACCGAAAAGTCCAAGTTGTGCATCAAATTTTTTAGCAGAGTCTTGTGCCTGTTTCCAAAGCGTTAAGAGATCTTTATGTAATTTCTGGGGTGCTTTGTCATCAAGTTCAAAAACATTCCCGTTGATCTCCAGATCATATGTTGCAAGTTCATTGGTAAAAAGGGGGGAATTAATATCATCAAGTATTTTCTTGTTTATGGGATTGGGCAGATTGGCACTGTTGAGAATACAAGCTTCCAGCTCATAACCTATACGGAATCGGTCTGAAAATATTTCTGAGCCTTTGTCAAATAACGATTTGACATACTCAAGTTCACTTAACCACGCTTTTTTAAACGCTATGAAATCTTGCTCTGTAAACTCTCTTTTGCTTATCTCTGCACCCATTGTTACCGCCCCGACCCAATACAAGAATATTTAATGCAGTGATTTCGTTCATAGTCAAGGCAGGTTTTTGCAGGACTAGCCGTAGCTAATTCAAGAAAATCTAACGAAGAGTATGAACGAAAGCACTGCACCCTTCGGGAAGAACGAGAGAAGACAATCTGCAAGCAAAAAAATCTTCGAATTAACCAGTTAGTCCTACATATTTTTTTACTCACTGCTTATCTCCTCTCGCTCTTTTAAATTTTCTTGTATTGGGTCGGGGTGGTAATTATACCTTCTATACTATTCTCTATTAAAAGTATAACAAAAACATTCAAATTGCATACTGCTTTTGTTGATAATAATTGACCGTAATCCTGCCATGACACATTTGGAAAAGATATCCAAAGACGGCTTG
>JAYEOF010000106.1:0-2045 GCA_034722695.1 Campylobacterota bacterium | reverse complement strand
TCAAGAGAATCAGAAGGCTCAAAAGCCTGCTCATCATCCCATTTTTTCTGCCACTTGGCTTCAATCTCACTTGGATTGTAACTCATTATTGTCTCGCTTCATTTTGTGATTATTTAATTAAGGGGATTATATCTAATGTGGGTTTAGATGCTTCTGTAGGGTGCGTTTGCTAACGCACCTTCAATTTATATTATAAATTATGTTAAGCCTTACGGCGAAAGTTTTATTTTATGCAAAGTTTATTATGTGGTGCGTTAAAAACGCACCCTACGAAAAACACATAAATACTTTACTGAAAGGTATTACACTGCCTGATATCACCAGAACGTAATCCTCGCCTAAACCACTCCACACGTTGAGCAGAACTTCCATGGGTAAAGGCATCCGGTCTCACATGTCCTGTCGCTTCTCTTTGCAAAGTATCATCACCAATGGAACTTGCCGCTCTTAACGCTTCTTCGACATCTCCAGGTTCTAAAATATTAAAATCTTTATGTGCATGATAGGCCCATGCTCCAGCGTAACAGTCTGCTTGAAGTTCTACTCTTACCTGCATTTCATTGGATTTTTTACTATTGCCACCCCAGCTTTGTTTTGCTTTTTGGACTTTAGCTAGTGTACCTTGCAGGTTTTGAATATGATGCCCTACTTCATGTGCAAGTACATACGCTTGGGCAAAATCACCTGGTGCATTATGACGGTTTGCCAAATCATCAAAAAAACCTAGATCCAGATAGACTTTTTGATCTTCAGGACAATAAAAAGGACCCATCTGTGCCGATGCATAACCACATCCGCTTCTTGTAGACCCACGATAGAGTACCATGGTTGGTTCTCTGTAGCCACGTAATTCTTTTTTCCAAATTTTTTCTGTACTTGCCAATACCTTCTTGATAAATACTGCCTGCTTTTCATCTTGTACTTTATCGATCGGAGCAGAAGAACCTCCTCCCATGCCTATGATAGATAATGGATTATAACCGCTGAACCATGCAAAAGCACCTAGCGCTATAATTGCCCAACCAAACTTCGTTTTAAACAGAGGCTTGATCAAAGGCCATACTATCATCATCGTTTGCGCTGAAGGAAGACCTCGGCCTCCTCCACCTGAACTTTCTCTTCTATCTTCTACATTACGACTCTCTTGCTCATCATCCATACGCATTTTAAAGCCTTTTTTATTCTATATTATTTAACCAATTATACCAACCAAAAGTAAAATTTAACTACAATTAGAATAACAAATATAAATTCGTTCCCATGCTCCTGCGTGGGAATGCATACTTAAATTTTATAAGTAATATACATTTGATTTCACAATCTAACCTGATATATGCATTCCCAACGAGGACGTTGGGAACGAGAGTTGTTCGAGGAGTTTGTTTGTCTTTAGCCCTAGCAAGAAAATACCGTCCTGCCACCTTTGATGACCTTATCGGTCAAGAGGCAGTTTCACAAACACTCTCACTTGCACTCGATGGCAACAGACTCTCTCATGCTTACCTTTTTTCGGGGCTTAGAGGAAGCGGAAAAACCTCTACAGCACGTATCTTTGCAAAAGCGTTACTCTGCGAAAAAGGTGCTGCTTCCCATCCTTGCGGGACATGTACGCATTGTGTGATGGCTGCAGAAAGTCGTCATATGGACATCATCGAAATGGATGCTGCTTCCAACCGTGGTATAGATGACATTAAAGACCTCATAGAACATACCAAATACAAACCAAGTTCAGCACGTTACAAGATCTTCATCATCGATGAAGTCCATATGCTGACAAACCAAGCCTTTAATGCACTACTTAAAACCCTGGAAGAACCACCGGATTTTGTTAAGTTCATTTTAGCTACGACTGATCCACTTAAACTGCCTGCTACCATCCTTTCACGGACACAACACTTCAGATTTAAAAAAATCCCTCAAAACCTTGTACTTAAACACTTGGAACACATACTCCATCTTGAAAATATCGAATATGAAGTAGAAGCATTGGATATCATCGCCCGCTCTGGTGCAGGTAGTTTAAGAGATTCACTCACTTTGATGGA
>JAYEOF010000105.1:0-2051 GCA_034722695.1 Campylobacterota bacterium | reverse complement strand
GTTCTTGAATAGCTTCTCTTGGTCCAGAAAAATTACAATGAAATACCTCTTGAGAGAATGGTGTTTGTAAACCTATGTAAACAGTTCCCACAGGTTTGAGTTCTGTACCACCAGTTGGCCCTGCTATGCCTGAGACAGCCAAGGTATAGTCAGCACCAGAGAGGTTTTTTATGCCCTCTAACATTTGAGAAACACATTGAGGACTTACAGCACCAAAGTTTTCCAATACTTCTTTTTCTACCCCAAGCCAAGTATGTTTAATATCATTAGAATAGGAAACAACAGAACCATCTAAAATTTCCGAAGCCCCAGAAATAGCAGTAAAAGCAGCAGCAATTCGTCCACCAGTACAAGATTCTGCAAAAGAGATGGTTTGGTTCCGTTCTGTGAGTTTTTGAATGATTTTTTCGATGTTGTTATAGTCTATTTTCATAATGTTATTATAACAAAACTCCTATTAATCACGCAGAGCGTGCCTTGTCTCTATGAACGACTTTGTAAGCGGAGCGATTCGAGAATAGAGACGATTTTTTCTTTCTTTTTTCTAAAAAAAGAAAAGAGAAACAACGCCACAGTTTTATTGGTATGGAAATCTCCAAAAGGTTAAAAGGTGCGTTAGCAAACGCACCCTACGGGATACAGCATCACATAATGATGTTTTGGATATAATCTCACGATAATATAACACAGGCAAAAGCCTACAATTAAGGTATTATCGACAATGGATTTTAAAGACACACTCCTCCTTCCAAAAACTGACTTCCCCATGCGTGGAAATCTTCCAAACAATGAACCTAAAAAATATAATGCATGGTATGATGCTGATATTTATGAGCAGATGAAAGCTAAACGTGCGGAAGCTGAGATGTTCACGCTTCATGATGGACCTCCATATGCAAACGGTGATATCCACATAGGGCATGCACTCAACAAAACACTCAAAGATATTATTTTAAAATATAACTATTTTCAAGGTAAAGCTGTTCGTATGACTCCGGGTTGGGACTGTCATGGTTTGCCTATCGAGCAGAAAGTTGAAGAGAAACTTGGTAAAAGCAAAAAAGAGGCGATGCCAACAGAGAAGTTTAGAGAGCTTTGTCGTGCGCATGCTGCAAAGTTTGTAGATATCCAAAGAGATGGCTTTAAAGCGTTAGGGATCATTGCAGACTGGGAGAATCCTTATGTAACTATGGACTTCAAGTTTGAAGCAAACATATACAGAACACTTTGTGATGTGGCAAAAAAAGGTCTTTTGGTAGAACGTCACAAACCTATTTTCTGGTCATGGGCTGCAAGAACAGCACTTGCAGATGCAGAGGTGGAGTATGAAGATAAAGAAGATTACTCTATCTATGTTCACTTTGAATTGAGTGATGCAGCGAAAGAGAAGGTAGGGGTAGAAGGGAAAGCAGGACTTGTTATCTGGACAACGACTCCTTGGACACTGCCTTCAAATACAGGTATCTCCTTAAATCCTGAAGAGATGTATGTCCTAACTGATGATGGTCATATTGTAGCAGAAGCACGTTACGATGCGATGATAGAAGAGGATGTAGTCTCTGGACATGCTTCAAGAAAGATCGCAGCAACTGAGATGGAAAATCTTTTAGCGATCAATCCTGTGAATGGTCGTACTTCTACAGTGGTACTTGGTGACCATGTACTTATGGATGGTGGTACAGGATGTGTACACACAGCTCCCGGACACGGTGAAGATGACTATAAAGTAGGACTGAAGTATGGTCTTGAAGTAGTGATGCCTGTAGATGAGCGTGGATGTTTTGATGAGTCTGTAGTAGGACTGAATTTGCTTCCTACACCAGAAGAGTTCGTGGGTATGCATATCTTTAAAGCCAATGAACCTATTTTAGAAATGTTAGGTGATTCACTTCTTAAAGAGAGTAAATTTGTTCACTCGTATCCACACTGTTGGAGAACGAAAAAACCACTTATCTACAGAGCAACGAACCAATGGTTTATCTCTATAGATGATAAAGCCGAGGGTGCAAAAGAGACATTACGTGATACAGCACTTAATGCCATCGAAGGTG
>JAYEOF010000104.1:0-2056 GCA_034722695.1 Campylobacterota bacterium | reverse complement strand
GCGATCTTCTTTGCATGTTTTATCGGACAGAAATAAAGCTCTGTTCTACTGGCAATAGCTGAAGCATATTGCATCAAACCGTTAAAATAGGAGCAATACATACAATTGAGCTTCTCTATGCAATTTAAATATCCAAGATATTGACGATCAAATATAATATAGTCACTACGTTTAATAAACTTAAACTTGAATATCCTAAATATCACTTGCTGGTAGACAAAGAGTATGATGTCAAAAAGTATAGCCGGTATGACCATTGCATAGACCAGGGGTGAAGCAAGTAGATGCAAAAGAGGAATATCCCTAAACCAGGTAAAAAGGCTTTTCATATTCTTTTTTTGCTTATCAAGAACCTCTTTTTCAAATCTTACATAACCATTTTGGATCTCATAGGTGATATCTTTCTCCTGTTGAGCTATCTCTTCTCCAAGCTTTACTTTCATAGTTTCTATCTCTTCTATGATCTCTTTTATCTTATCATTCATCCATAACCCTTTTATGATTCAAAACTTATACCTATTATACTAGAAAAATATCATCAACTTGTTATGCTCCAACTTGTCTTCTATATTAGTTATCTGTTTACTTCTTTGGGTTATACTTCCATATCAAAATCCAAGGATACTTCTTTGAAAAAGATCATATTTTTCATCCTCTTATTTTCCACTTCATTTCTTTTAGCTAGTGATACTCTAGATGACTTTATAGATGAACAGATCAAAGTTGAAGCAAAATTACTGGATCAAAACCTCTCACTTGAAAAGAAAATGGATATCAAGAAAACACAAGGGAGGCAGTATCAGGAATTTCTCTTACTCTATGCCGCTGATAAAGAGGAGCATCTACAAAAAAATAATCCATACCGCTATAAAGTAAACAAACTGAAACTTCGTTTGAACAACAACAAATATCTGGGAAATAACAATGCTGTATTACGTGATGAAGTTCTGCTGCAAGGATATACTGTACGAACAGGTATCAGAGATGCATTTCATGATGTACTGCAACAGACAGATAGCGAGTCCAAAGCATTTTTTAAAGATAAAGTAAATGAAACCCTTGTGAAATATTTTTCAGAGTATAAACCTCTGGATAAAAAGAAATATATATCTCCTGATCAAAATCAGTCCAGTCCTGTCGTCGAGTCCTTGCTTGCAGCGATCAAGGCTCAGGGCTACCTGGAGAATGTTGCTAATACCTTCTCTGCAGAAGTAGTAGAGAACAGTTCAAATATTTACCGTACAGCCCGCTTTTCAAAGTCTAAACTCTTTAACTTGGTAAATACTATCAATAAATCCCCTTATGCACAGAAGATCAATACCTATCTCTCTCACCTTCATTTGGATATAGCAAAGATCATCTTACTTCTGGCGATCATTTTCTTTATTATCATTACACGAAGTATAATCACATTCATTATAAATCGTGTTTTAAAACATCACAAACTCAAAGAAGAAGATATAAACTATATCAACACTCATATTACAAATATATTTAAAATGATCACCTCATTGTTTATTATCCATTTGATACTTGTAGCCTATCTTGGTTTTGATAGTAAAAGTATCAATATCAGCAAGCTCTTTGCTGTATTTTATGTCATTCTTACTGCTGCACTTCTGTATCGTATCACTAACACTATTGCTTATATGAAAATGGAAAGTATAAAGAGTAGTAAGATACTTAAGAATGAAGTTATCAATCTCTCCATAAAAGTCATTAACAGTCTGATTTTCCTTATTGCATTTATTGCTATCCTTAAAATTGCCGGTGTGGATCTTACTGCATTACTTTCAGGTTTAGGTATCGCAGGTGCTGCTGTAGCTTTCGCAGCAAAAGACAGTATTTCCAATATCTTCGGCTCGATCTCCATCCTGATCGGAGATGTCTTTGAACAGGGTGACTGGATCGAAACAAAAGATGTCAACGGTACGGTTGTAGAGATCGGTCTTAGAGCCTCAACCATACGTACCTTCGATAATGCTCTCATCTCTATCCCCAACTCTGAACTGGCGAATTACGGTGTCAAAAACTGGAGTAGAAGAAGTATTGGTCG
>JAYEOF010000103.1:0-2060 GCA_034722695.1 Campylobacterota bacterium | reverse complement strand
AATCAGATAAAGCAACACAGGAACTTAAAAAAGCTGCCCAACTTGATGTAAACAATGCACGTTTTGCCTATGTGTATGCCATATCCGTAGGGAAAACAGAGCCTAAAAAAGCCATTGAGATACTTGAAAAAGCGTATATAAAACATAATGGTGATCTCCAGATCGTCTCCGGGTTGGCTTATTATTATAAGCAGACAGGCAACAGTGAAAAAAGTGAAGTGTACGAGAAAAAGTTAAAGGCTTTACAGAACTTTTCAGTACGGTAAAAACTTTGCTATAATTGAATAGATAGAATATGCTTATAGAAAAGCATAAGAAAAGGATCGGATCATGCGAATAAAAATTAAACATATTATTGTTTTTTGGCTTATGCTGATCTTCACTGCTTCTGCTGCTGAGACATCCTGGGATGGAAAATGGCATGTCTTTTGGAAATATGGTGCTATTGTATTGACGTTGGAGCAACATGGTAATGACGTGAATGGGAGTTACGAACCTACAAGTGGAATACTCAAGGGACACATTGAAAACAATAAACTTCATGCAGTTACAATAAATGAAACTGGTCAATCTAATTTAACTCTCATGATGGGAGAGGCTGGTAGTTCATTTTTTGGTAATGCCAAAAGTGGTGACTGGATCACTGGTATAAAAGTGGATGCAGACAGTGAGTATAATAGACTATCTGTAGATGATTCTTCACCTGTTCATACTTTTTACTCTTTTTTAAAACTTGGAAACTCTGTGAGAAGCGGACATTATGAAGCACTTGAAAAAGCACTGGGTCTCTTGTATATGGATGAAAATCAGAAAAAGTATTTTTATGGAAAAAGATTAGCACTCACTCGTATGTTTTTTCAAATATTGGATGCTTGTACAGTTGAAAAACATGCTTTTAATCGAAACATACAAGGAGACTATGACAGTGTCATCATCTATCAAGCAGGTACCGTTAACACAGTTGAAGTCGAATTTGTTAAAGCGAATGATGCAGAGGGATGGAAGATAAGCATTCCAAGCATGAAAAAAATGGAAGAAACATTAAATTCTCTTAGAAGTGCACGAGAACAACATGAATTTAATCCAAATGAACATCTTCAACTTAAAAATCCACGTGATACGATGCGTACATTCATTGAACAATATAAACGCTGGAAGAAAAATGGAAAAGCATACGTTATCTCAACGATGAATCTCTCAGCGGTTGATCCGGCTATTTGGGATTGGCAGGCACCGTTACTCTCACATTATCTTTTGGGTGTGATAGACCGTATTTCTGAGGTTGTTTATCAGGAGATACCCAATGACCCCAAAAGTAAAAAACCCTATGTGCATTTTCATCATCCTTTAGGAGATATTGTCATTGCACCTTATGAGGTTGACGGTAAGACACGGTGGCAATTCACTCCTGAAACACTTGAAACCATAGAGATACTTTTTGAAGAGATGGAAGATATTCCTTTAAAAGTACCCAGTAGAATGATCTCTGAGAATGATCTCTATTTTACGTTGAAAAATATTGCCCAGTCTATCTCACCTCTTCTCATAAAAAAGTTCTACGATACGGCCTTTTGGCAGATTGCTTTACTGGCGCTGGTCATCTTTCTGGCGGGTTGGATCAGCTATTTTACCAAATGGATCACACTTTATATAGTTAAAAAATACTATTTGACAAAACGATGGACAGATGAGATGATCACTTTACGATTTCTGCGTCCAGTGCAGATCTTGACTTTCGGTCTGCTGCTTCTTTATGGTGCGCATCAGCTTGGTTTGTCAGATTTTCTCTTTTCCATCATTAAAACCTTGTCGCATCTTATGATCGTTATTGGTATAGCATGGATCATTTTCAGCCTGATCGATATCATTATTTCTCTTCTAAAAATACGAGCCAAACGGCATGCCTCTGAGATCGATGAGATATTCTTGTCAATCATCAGTAGTATTCTTCGTATCGGTGTAGTACTTTCAGCCATCTTTGTAGTTGCAGAGATATTGGGTGTGCCTTATAAGACAGTAGTTGCAGGTTTGGGGATCGGTGGTTTGGCATTTGCTATAGC
>JAYEOF010000102.1:7204-9219 GCA_034722695.1 Campylobacterota bacterium | reverse complement strand
AGATGAAAGAGGGTAAAAATACCATTGAAGTCAAAGAGAAAAAAGCCAAAAAAGCCAAAAAAGTAGATGATACACTTGAACGAATTGACTTCAGAAAAGGTGCTTCAGGTATCATAACATGGGCAGAAGTGGTTAAAGGTGAGATCTCAAGACCTTCACTGGAGCTTTTGACACCAGCGAGAGACTTGGCGAATTCACTTGAAGAGGGAACAACGGTTACCACGCTTCTTATTGGTAAAGATGTTGGTGAGTTGGCAAAAGAGCTTATCGCTCATGGTGCAGATGAAGTAATAGTAGTTGATGATGAGAGACTTGAAGAGTATAGAATCTTGCCATTCTCTGAAATATTTGCACAAGTGATCAAAGAGAGAGATCCTGAGATCGCACTATTTGCTGCAACTACAGCTGGACGTGAACTGGCTCCAAGAATTGGAGTGAAGACAGATTCAGGTGTAACAGCAGACTGTACAGAACTTTTGATCGGTGAACATAAACACAGAAACAAAGAGACAAAACAGCAAGTGATCTACGCTCCGATCCTGGAGTCAAGAAGACCAACATATGGTGAGTCCAAACTGGCAACTATTATTGGTTTCGTCTGTCCTCAAATCTCAACAGCAAGAGCAGGAACATTTGCAGTGCCTGACAGAGATGACAGCAGAGAAGGTAAGATCACACCATTTACACCAAAACTGGACGAGTCTGAGTTTGTCTCAGAGATCATTGAAACAGTGATCGGTGAAGGTGGTATGCAGGGTCTATTTGAGGCTGACATTATCGTAGCTGGTGGTAGAGGTACTACAAGTGATGGTATGCAGATGGTGAAAGAGTTGGCAGAGGCACTCAAAGAGCAGGGTATCAATGCTGAATGGGCAGCAAGTCGTGTAATGGTTGATGAAGGTGTTTCCGAGTATGCAAGACAGATCGGTCAAACAGGTAAAACAGTGCGTCCGAAAGTCTATGTGGCTATTGGCGTCTCTGGTGCCGTTCAGCATATTGCAGGGATGAAAGAGTCAGATACTATTGTAGCGATCAACAACAATGCAAAAGAGACGATCTTCTCAAATGCAGATTTTGCTATTGTGGGTGACTATGCAGATGTAGTTCCGGTACTTATTGAGAAAGTAAAAGCCGGATTTACATTTGGAATTGAAGCAAATAAATAGAAGGAATAATATATGACAGGAAAAAAAGTAGCGATCGTAGGGGCAGGAGCAGTTGGAGCAGCAGCAGCATATAGTTTAGCATTTACAGGGACATGTCACAGAATCTTACTCTATGATCTGTTCCCGGAAGTAGCCATAGGTAAAGCGATTGATATTGCACAGGCAACAAACTATTCCCCAAGAGGTACAGTAGTAGAGGCAGCAGTTAAGCCTGAAGATATCAAAGATTGTGATGTTGTAGTGATTACAGCAGGTGTACCAAGAAAAAAAGATATGACCAGAGCGGATCTGCTTAATATCAATGCAGGTATTGTGAAAGAAGTTACAGGGCATATTAAGAAGTATTCACCTAATGCTATTATCCTTTGTGTCTCCAATCCATTGGATGTCATGACGTATGTTGTACATAAAGTAACGGGTTGGGATAAAAACAGGATCATAGGTATGGGTGGAGCTTTGGATGCTTCAAGAATGGCATATCAGATCAGAAGAAAGACAGGTTTTGGTGCATCTCAGATCAAACCTATGGTTTTAGGTGACCATGGTGAAAATATGATACCATATCCGGATATTACCAATGTTGGTGGAGTACCATTAGATCAAATTGTATCAAAAGAGGATATGCAGGATATTATCGCTAAGACCAAAGATGGTGGTGCTGAGATCGTAAAATATCTTAAAACTTCAGCTTTCTTTGCTCCGGGACGTGCGATCTCTATTATGGTTGAGGCGATCTTGAGTGATGAAGAGAAGGTAATTCCTAGCTGTGCTATGTTAGAAGGTGAGTATGGCTATGATGATGTTACGGTGGGTGTACCATGTGTTATCGGTGCTAATGGTATTGAAAAA
>JAYEOF010000102.1:4234-7104 GCA_034722695.1 Campylobacterota bacterium | reverse complement strand
GCCCACGCTACAAATATTCCCACTGATCTTAACCTTCCACCCTACCTAACTTTATTCATTCACTATTAACAAACCTCATTGTAAAATACTCCATACTATATATAAATATAACTCAGGAGAGACTTTAATGAGAGAAATTGAATTTGACGTTGTCGTCAAAGCCGTAAAAGATATGATCATGCATTGTGGTACTGATCTACCACAAGATACATATGATGCACTTGAAGCAGCGATGGAGGCTGAAAAGTCACCTGTAAGTAAAGAAGTGATCCGCCAGATCCTTGAAAATGCAAACATTGCAAAAGATGAAAAAAGACCACTCTGTCAAGATACCGGTTTGGCGGTGTTTTTTGTAAATGTTGGAGAAGAAGTACGTATTAAAGGTGGCCTTCTTAGAGATGCAATTAACAAAGGGACAGAAGAAGGGTATACAGATGCGTATCTTAGAGCTTCTACCTGTGAACCATTCAGCCGTGCAAACCTAAAAGATACAGTAGGGTATAACCTTCCTGCTATCATCCACTTCGATATCGTTGCCGGTGATAAAATTGACATCGAATACGCTGCTAAAGGTGGTGGTTCTGAAAATGTATCTCGTGCAAGAGTTTTCCCGCCAGCTGCGGGTAAAGACGGGATCGTTGAATATGTAAAAGAGGTGATCTCTGATGCAGGTGGAAATCCTTGTCCTCCTATTACAGTAGGTGTTGGAATTGGTGGAACATTTGAAAAAGCGTGTATCTCATCTAAACATGCACTTTTTAGAAACCTTGAAACTACGAATGAAGATCCTGAAATGGCTGAACTTGAAGAGAGAATGCTAACTGAGATCAATAATCTTGGTATCGGTGCTATGGGAATGGGTGGAACTAAAACAGCTTTAGCAGTACATATTGAGTCTAACCCTTGCCACATTGCTTCACTTCCTGTTTCTGTAAACGTTCAGTGTCACAGTTCAAGACATACACATATTACGATATAAGGAGAAGAGATGGCAACATATACTTTAACCACTCCATTAACATCAGAAGATACAAAAAAACTTGTAGCCGGTGATACGGTTCTACTTAATGGTACGATTTTTACAGCAAGAGATGCAGCACATAAAAGGTTGGTAGATCTCATTGAAGCTGGGGAAGAACTTCCATTTGACCTGGAAGGTTCTATTATTTATTTCGTAGGGCCAACACCACCAAAGCCAGGTGATCCTATTGGAAGTGCTGGACCAACAACTTCTTACAGAATGGACTCTTTTTCTCCAACAATGCTTAAGCATGGTTCAAAAGGGATGATCGGAAAAGGAAAACGTAACCAAGCTGTCAAAGATGCCTGTGTTGATTATGATGGTATCTACTTTGGTGCAACAGGTGGAGCAGGTGCTTTACTTGGTAAGCAGATCCGTTCTGCCGAAGTGATCGCTTATCCTGAATTAGGACCAGAGGCAGTCAGAAAGATCACAGTGGAAGATTTTCCTGTAACGGTTGTAAATGATACTAAGGGTAATGATATCTATCAAATGGGTCGTGCACAGTACGAGAAAAAAGACTAATTTATAAAAATCGCGTAGGGTGGGTTTACCCACCTATTATTAGATATACAGACGGTGGATAAATCCACCCTACGGACACCTCTCCTTAATAACCAAATTTTATCATTAATCAAAATATTGTATTATAAGAAATATTGATCTATAAAAGGATTCAAAATGGATTATAGAATAGAAAAAGACACTATGGGAGAGGTAAAAGTCCCTGTCGATAAATACTGGGCGGCACAGACACAAAGATCGATCCATAATTTTGATATAGGTAAAGAAAAGATGCCTCTGGAAGTAGTCTATGGTTTTGCCAATCTAAAAAAGGCCTGTGCTTTGGTCAATCAGGAGTTAGGTCGTCTTGATGATGCTAAAACATCTGCCATTACTCAGGCATGTGAGAGTATTCTTTCGGGTGATTTGGATGATAACTTTCCTCTTGTCGTATGGCAAACAGGTTCAGGTACACAGTCTAATATGAATGTGAATGAAGTGGTAGCAAATAAGGCAACTGAGTTACTTGGTGGAGATTTCACCAAAGAGAAGCTTGTACATCCCAATGATGATGTAAACAAAGGTCAAAGTTCCAATGATACCTATCCGACAGGTATGCGTATTGCAGAAGTGCTAGCTGTAACAGATGATCTTATCCCTGCACTTGAACAACTGAAAACAACATTGGAGCGTAAAGCAAATGCTTTTACTGACATTGTAAAGATCGGAAGAACACACCTTCAAGATGCCACACCGCTTACATTGGGGCAGGAACTTTCCGGATACGTAGCGATGCTGGAAACAAATCTTAAACAGATCAATGATGCTTTGGTCTATTGTAGAGAACTTGCCATCGGGGGTACTGCAGTAGGTACAGGGTTGAATTCCCATCCTGAGTTTTCACAAAGAGTAGCTGTACAACTCAATCGATTTATGGCTAAAAACTACGGGTTCATCTCTCAGCCAAATAAATTTCATGCACTGACAGGACATGATGCTGAGGTAGTACTTTCCGGAGCATTGAAAGCACTGGCAGCAAACCTTATGAAAATAGCAAATGATGTGAGGTGGTTGGCTTCGGGTCCAAGGTGTGGGATAGGGGAGATCTCTATCCCTGCTAATGAACCGGGTTCTTCTATCATGCCGGGGAAAGTAAACCCTACACAGTCAGAAGCGATGACGATGGTAGCCGTGCAGGTGATGGGTAATGATGCAACAGTAGGTATTGCCGCAAGTCAGGGTAACTTTGAACTCAATGTGTTTAAGCCTGTCATCGCATATAATATTTTGCAGTCAACGAAGCTTTTAGCAGATGCCATGAGAAGTTTTGATACAAATTGTGCAG
>JAYEOF010000102.1:0-4134 GCA_034722695.1 Campylobacterota bacterium | reverse complement strand
AAGTATGATATACCGGTACCAAAAGGTATTATGGTTGAAAGCGTAAAAGATGCAGTGATCGCTGCAGAAGAACTGGGTGGTCCTGTTTGGGTTGTTAAAGCTCAAATTCACGCAGGTGGTCGTGGTCTTGGTGGTGGTGTTAAACTTGCTAAGAATCTTGATGAAGTAGAAGCGTTGGCTAACGAAATCCTTGGTATGACTTTGGTAACACACCAAACAGGTCCTGAAGGTAAATTGGTTCAAAAACTTTATATCGAAGATGGTGCAGACATTCAGTCTGAGCTTTACCTTTCTGTTGTACTTGACAGAAAACTTGAGATGCCTCTTATCATGGCATCTACAGAGGGTGGTATGAACATTGAAGATGTTGCAGAGAACACACCTGAATTGATCGTTACTGTTCCAGTTGATCCGGCTATCGGTTTCCAAGGTTTCCACGGTCGTGAATTGGCATTTGGACTAGGTATCTCTGATAAAGCTGAACAGAAAAATATTATTACATTTGCACAAAAACTTTTCAAGCTTTATATGGAAAATGATGCAGAGATGATCGAGATCAACCCACTTGTTAAAACAGGTAAGGGTGAGTTCATCGCACTTGATGGAAAAATGGGCTTTGATAACTCTGCTCTTGGACGTCAACCGGAAATTGCTGCGATGAGAGATCTAACAGAAGAAGATCCAGATGAAGTAGAAGCTGCTCACTATGGTCTTTCTTATGTTGCACTTGATGGTGAGATCGGTTGTATGGTAAATGGTGCCGGTCTTGCGATGGGTACGATGGATACGATCAACCACATGGGTGGAACACCTGCAAACTTCCTTGATGTTGGTGGTTCGGCAAATGCTGAGACTGTTGCTAAAGGTTTTGAGATCATTCTTAAAAACCCTAAAGTAAAAGCGATCTTCGTAAACATCTTTGGTGGTATCGTTCGTTGTGATCGTATTGCTAACGGTATTATCGAAGCGACTAAGATCACTGATGTTAACGTGCCTGTTATCGTTCGTCTTGATGGAACAAATGCTCCGGAAGCATCTGAAATTCTTAAAAATGCAAATATCGCTAACTTGATCGTTGGTGATGATCTAGGTGACGGTGCTGCAAAAGCAGTAGCGGCAGCGAAAGGAAACTAATGTCAATTCTAGTAAATAAAGATTCAAAAGTAATCGTTCAAGGTTTCACAGGTAAAGAGGGTTCTTTCCATGCAGAGCAATGTATTGATTATGGTACAAACATCGTAGGTGGTGTTACACCGAATAAAGGTGGTCAAACTCACCTTGGTCAACCAGTATTTAACACGGTAGCAGAAGCAGTGAAAGCTACAGGCGCAACTGTATCTATGATCTTTGTTCCACCTGCATTTGTTGGTGACGCGGTAATGGAAGCAGCTGAAGCTGGTATCGAACTTGCAGTAATTATTACTGAAGGTGCACCGGTTAAAGATATGCAAGCAGCTAAAGCTCACGCTACTAAACATGGCATGATGACTATCGGGCCAAACTGTCCTGGTGTTATCACTGCAGACGAGTGTAAGATAGGGATCATGCCAGGTATGATCTTCAAAAAAGGTAATGTTGGTCTTATCTCTAAGTCTGGTACATTGACATACGAAGGTGCAAACCAGGTATGTAATGAAGGTTATGGTATTACAACGGCTGTTGGTATTGGTGGAGACCCGATCATCGGTCTTTCATATAACCAAATTTTACCAATGTTCGAAGCAGATCCAGATACAGAATGTATCGTAATGATCGGTGAGATCGGTGGAGACCTTGAAATCCAAGCGGCTAAATTGATCAAAGAACAGATCACTAAGCCGGTTGTTGCATTTATCGCAGGTCAAACTGCGCCTAAAGGTAAAACAATGGGTCACGCTGGAGCAATTGTTTCTGGTTCAGCCGGTACAGCGAAAGAGAAGATGGAAGCATTGGAAGCAGCGGGTGTTAAAGTTGTTGTTTCTCCGGCAGAGATCGGTAAAGCAGTTAAAGAATTACTTTCTTAATATATTAAACTCTTCGTGGGCAGGAATGCCCACGCTACATATTTTCTACACACTTTTCCCCTATACTTTAATAAAATTTCTAAAAGGTAACAAAATGATACATACATTTCAAGTCATTAATGTCAAATGTGGGGGTTGTGCCAGTACTTTAAAAGAAAAACTTTTTGAAAAATTTGGTGAAGTAGAGGTAGATCTTGAAAAAGAACCTCGTGAGATTACTTTAGATATTGAAGAAAATGAGATAACTGCATTGGGAGAAGCGCTTAAAAAACTGGGTTATCCTTTTATTACAGAGAAGATGGGATTTGTGGATGGCACTTCTGCAAAAGCAAAAAGTTTTGTCTCTTGTGCTATCGGTAAAATGAATACCTAATCAGAGCAAAAAACTTCTATTTTTGTTGCTTCAAAAGGTAACAACACCCCTTATAGTAACAATAATTCCAACTTATTCATATCAACTTTACAAAAAGTAAGTTATCCTCGTATTAGTGAATAGGGCTATGCCCTCCAAATCTCACTTAATTTTAACAAATAAAAAGGGGAACCAATGGCAGCAATGACAGCTCCAGCTAATACTCCAGTATGGGTAAATACTGATAGATGTAAAGCATGTGACATTTGTGTGGACGCATGTCCCGCAGGTGTACTTTCTATGAAGGCAGATCCAGGATCAACACTTGGTGCAAATATCGAGATCGTAGCATTAGAGGCATGTATAGGATGTAATGAGTGTGAACTCTCATGTCCGGATTTTGCTATTTATGTAGCAGAGAAGAGTGAATTTAAATTTGCTAAATTGACTGATTCGTCAAAAGCAAGACAAGAGGCAATTAATGCCAATGGGTATAGATTACCTACAGATTATAAGGAGGCTAACTAATGGGTTCAGAAGCAAATGCGCAAGGAAAAATAAACGCAGACGGTAAACGTGAAGTTGTAATGGTGGGTAACCACCTAGCAGCATTAGCCGCTGTAGACAGTGGATGTATGTTCTTTAGTGGGTATCCTATTACACCATCTACAGAAGTTATGGAAGCGATTTCAGATTTCTTACCTAGAGTAGGTGGAACATGTATACAAATGGAAGATGAGATTGCAGGAATCGCAGCAGCGATGGGTGCATCTATGTCAGGTGTTAAGTCAATGACTGCAACATCAGGACCTGGTATCTCTCTTAAAGCAGAAAACCTTGGATTTTGTCAAATGGCAGAAATCCCTTTGGTTGTTGTAGATGTTATGAGAGGGGGACCATCAACAGGTCTTCCAACTCGTGTATCTCAAGGTGATGTTTCTCAGTCAAAAACACCATCTCACGGTGACTACAAATCAATCGCATTATGTGCAGGTACACTTGCTGAGTGTTATACTGAAACTGTAAGAGCATTTAACCTTGCAGACAGATTTATGCAACCGGTAATTGTACTTTTAGATGCAACACTTGGTCTTATGCATGCTAAAGCGGTACTTCCTACAGTGGAAGAAGTAGAAGCTGGAATCGTACCAAGAAAAACATTTGAAGGTACAAATGAAGATTACAGACCTTACGATGTTGGTGAAACAGAAGCAGCTGTTCTTAACCCAATGTTCCAAGGGTACAGATATCACTTTACAGGACTTCACCATGATGGTAAAGGTTTCCCAACTGAAGAGATCGAAACTTGTAGAAAACTCATTAAAAGACTCTTTGATAAAGTTGACAATCACTTAGATGAGATTGAGTCTAACGAAGAGTATATGATAGAGGATGCAGAGATTCTTCTTATTGCATATGGTTCAGCAGCACTAGGTGCTAAAGAGGCAGTAAACAGACTAAGAGAAGAGGGCGTAAAAATAGGAATGTTTAGACCTATTACTCTATGGCCAAGCCCACAAAAAAGATTGTATGAACTTGGTCAAAAGTTTGACAAAATACTTTCAGTTGAGCTAAACATGGGTCAATACCTTGAAGAGATAGAAAGATGTATGGGAAGATTGGACATTGAAAAACTTGTTAAAGTAAATGGACGTCCTTTCTCACCAAAAGATATTACTGATAAAGTTAAGGAGGTATTTTAGTCATGGCATTTAATTACGATAGTTATTTAAGAATGGAAAAGATGCCAACACTATGGTGTTGGGGTTGTGGAGACGG
>JAYEOF010000101.1:0-2073 GCA_034722695.1 Campylobacterota bacterium | reverse complement strand
CGCCTTCTTGAAATCGAATATTCTCTAGTAGAAAAACCCGTTCAAGTGAGCAGGTGGCTATCTCATCTTTTGATGAATCAAAGTCCTCAATGAATTCTACTTTTCTCTGAAGCAGTCTTTCAAGACGTTTAATGATATATTTGAGACTGTATTTCTCTTCATATTTTCCTTTGGGTCGTCCAAAATGGGAAACCAGCGTGATCGAACAGGCATTATGGTCAATACAGTAATTGATCGTCGGAAGCGCTGCTCGAATACGACGGTCATCTGAAATATTATTATGCGAATCAACAGGCACATTGAAATCAACACGGATCAAAACACGCTTTCCTGTAACATCAATATCCTTGAGACTTTTAACTCTACCCATTGTAGTAAGATTAGAGGTCATACTATGGTCTCCTTAAATTGTAAACATACGTTCATAATACTCTCTTGCCATACGCCCGGAATCAAATTCAGCTTCGATCTCAGACATAGCATTTTTCATGATCTCAACCCACTCATCCGGTTGATCATAATAGAGCGGAAGGATCTTGTTTTCCAGTACTTCCATCATATTTTTATAGTCTTGATCATCCTGTTCTTCAATAGAGAGATGTGGATCAGCAAAAGGAATCGTAAAGGCATTCTTGCCATCTCTGGCAAATTCAGGATGCCATCCGTCATCAATAGAGAAATGAATAGAACCGTTCATGCTGGCTGTCATACCACTGGTTCCACTGGCTTCACGTGTAATGCGTGGAGTATTGAGCCAAATATCACTTCCTTGCTTGAGTAAACGTGAAAGACTAAGCTCATAACCGGTAACGACTGCAATATTTTTATAATGACGGCTGATATTGATCAGTTCATTGAAAGTATCAACAGAGCCATGATCTGTTGGGTACGGTTTTCCTGCCCAAATGATCTGAACAGGTTTCTCTTTATTTGTGATAAGTTTAGCAAAGCGTGCAAAATCACGAATGAGTAAGTCAGGACGCTTGTACTCTGCAAAACGACGAGCCCAGACGATAGTGAGTACCTCAGGGTCAAACATTTTTCCTGTTTGATCGGCTACAACCTCAAAAAGCTCCTTTTTGAGGTGTTTTTTACGTGCCATTACCTCATAATCTTCATGTTCATCCAACGCACGTATGAGGGTTTTATCTGTCCAGAACTTTTTATTCTGGGCATTGGTAATAGAGATAATATCACATCGGTCTTCAATATGAGACCACATGTCATTGGCTACATCTCCATGTATTTTGGAAACAGCATTGGCAATTTTGGCAGAACGCAAGGCACCAACAGTAAGACTGAAATTGTCTCCCTTTTCATTACCGCTAAGTTCACGTACCGTTTCAAGTGAGTGTCCGTTAAAAAAACCCATATCATGCAAGAACTTAATGTCATGTTCTTCATTTCCTGCTGCTTCCGGTGTGTGCGTGGTAAAAACAACATGCTCACGTAGTGCTTCCATAGTTTGATAGTGTTTTCCGTACAGTTCATAAACAAGCGGCAGTGCATGCCCCTCATTCATATGATAAATATCAACTTTGTGATTTAACGCTTCAAGTACTTTGGTTCCACCAATACCCAATACGATCTCCTGTGCCACTCGGGTACGCTCATTACCATCATAGAGTTTATGGGTAATGGTTCTTGAGAGATAATCATTCTCATCCGTATCGGTCGAGAGTAAAATAATGGGTGCAGAGCCAAAAACTTCAGGGCGAAGCAGAAAAGCTTTCACGCGTACCTCTTGATCGTCCACTTTAACAGTCACATGGACATCCAGCTCTTCAAGAAAGTAGTAGAACTGTCTTATGAAAGAGGGGCGCAGTGTACCATCTTCGTTACGTGACTGATGATAGTAACCAAAACTCCAAAGTAGTCCTATTCCCACCACATTCTGTTTGAGGTCATATACACTCCGCATGTGAGAGCCTGCAAGAAACCCAAGGCCTCCGGAGTAGATCTTAAGTGATTGTGCGATTGCGAACTCCATAGAAAAGTAAGCAACACTTTTGCTGTACTTTGGATTTATATCATAACTGTGTAATTTCATCTGTTTTCTCTTTCGTATTTAAA
>JAYEOF010000100.1:0-2077 GCA_034722695.1 Campylobacterota bacterium | reverse complement strand
TAATCCCTTCCTTCTGCCAGATCGATCAAGAGGAATCCTTTGTCCCAACGCTTTTTGATCGATCTTTTAAATACATCAAACTGATTGTTGGCAACATACGCTTGCGCCTTCTTATTGGCATTTTTTTCAAAAAGACAGAACCATCTTCCTATGCCATATTCGATGCTGACAAGGCTGTATCCGTCATCCCATCGTTGTTGTATAGCAGTACTGACACCATCCCAATCATCAGGACTGCTGTATGCCTGAACTTTTTGTTCTGTACTTTTAGCAAAGACCCCCATCCAGAAACCTTCTGCCGGTTCTACGTCAACCAACACATACCCCTCTTTCCATCGATTACGGATCACCTTGCGAAACTCCTCCCAGTAGCGTATGACTTCAAGCGTTGACCCTGTGTATTTGCTGCCTTTGACAAACACACCGAACCACTCTCCTGCTCCATTTTCTATGTTAAGAAGTTCAAAGCCTTTTTGTTTGTATGATGCAACAGAGGCTTTGAATTTTTTCAGATCTCTCTGATGTGTATAAGCTTGCTGTTTGTATCCTGTCCCTTTGGCATAGACTGCCGACCATCTATCGTCACCATATGAGATATCAATAACATCAAACCCATTGTTCCACTCTGTTTCGATCGAATCTTTAAAATGTGAAAACTTCTTGTTGGAAGTAAATGTCTGTTCTGTATAGGGTGTACCTTTGGCAAACACACCTACCCAAAAGCTCTCTGCTAAAACCATTATAGGAAGAAAGAGCATTATCCCCACAACCCCAAGTATTTTTTTATTTATTTTCTGCATCACTACTCCTTATTATGATATTTTACTTCATATAATAACATAAGATTGCAACCTTTAATTTTAAATATGTGGTGATAGTCTACTTTTCATACCTCATCACACTCTAACGCACACACCACACAAAAATCGCTATAATAAAAAAAAGAGTATAGAGGTACAAGATGTTAAAAAGAAAAATGACACTGTTTAAACTGCTTGGCTTTACCGTATCGGTTGATGCAAGTTGGGGGATCATCCTTTTTTTAGTGGTATGGTCGCTATCTGAGGGGCTTTTCCCGGGTTATTTCCCGGATCTTAGCAGCCAAACCTATTGGATGATGGGACTGTTTGGAGCACTGGGGCTCTTTGTCTCCATCATTATCCATGAGTTTTCCCACTCACTCATAGCCCGCATGTACGGACTTGAAATAAAAGGCATCACACTCTTTATCTTTGGCGGTGTAGCTGAGATGAAGGATGAACCGAACAGTCCTAAAACAGAATTCTTTATGGCCATCGCAGGACCCATAGCCAGCCTCCTGCTCTCCATCCTCTTTGCTGCACTCTATCAGGCAGCCAAGATCATAGAGTTGCCGATACCCGCCATAGGTATTTTGGGTTATCTCTCTGCTATCAATATGCTGCTTGCAGTGTTCAATATGGTACCGGCATTCCCCACAGATGGAGGACGGATACTTCGTTCACTTCTGTGGTGGATAAAAGGTGACATCTACTGGGCGACCCAGGTTGCTTCACGTATCAGCCTGGTATTTGCCATGGCCATTATTTTCATCGGTTTTATGAGTCTGATCGGAGGCAATTTCATCGGGGGACTGTGGTGGATACTCATCGGATCTTTTCTCTTTAATGCTGCCAACGTTTCATACCAAAGACTGCTGATGAAACAATCATTTGAAGGGAAAACCGTACGTGATTTTATGAATCCAAACCCTGTGACCGTTCCTTCCCACGTCACGCTGCAGGAGTTTGTCGACAAGTATCTCTACCACTATCACTACAAGATGTTTCCTGTAGTCAAAGATGATAAGATTTCAGGACTCATCACGATACAGATGCTAAAATCACATCCGCAGCAAGAGTGGAAGCACCTTCTTGTAGACAAAGCGATGCAGCTGCAAAGTCCGGATAATTCGATCGATTCAAATACCCTCATCAATGATGCCTTGAACAAAATGAGCGAAACCGGTCTCAGCCGTTTACTGGTAGTGGAAGGTAAAAAAGTTGTAGGTATCATCACCCTCAAAGATTTACTTGAATATCTGGCATTAAAAATGGAG
>JAYEOF010000099.1:0-2080 GCA_034722695.1 Campylobacterota bacterium | reverse complement strand
GATGGCTGGACATGGGTAACCAAACTAGATAACTTTGGGTATGACTATGCACTACGTTCCATGATCGCCGGACCTTATCTTGGCGGTCAAGGTGAAAAAGAAGCACTTTACCCTATACGCTATACAGACTCTGAAGGTAAGCCATTAGATGGAAAGAACAACTATAAGATCCATTTTGACAAAGAGCCCCCGGTCAATGCCTTTTGGTCTCTTACGATGTATGATGCCCAAAATAAGCTCTTTGTAGACAATGAACTTGACAGATACAAGATCAGCAGAGAAATGAAAGGTTTTGTTAAAAACAAAGATGGATCTTATGACATCATTGTACAGCATAAAAAGCCTCAAAGTACAGACAACTGGCTACCTGCCCCAGACGGGCCATTCTATATGATCTTAAGACTCTATCAACCAAATGATGAGATACTTGAATTAAAATACAACTTACCCACAGTTACAAAACTTTAAGGAGAAAAAAAATGAAAACAAATATACCAACACTACTTTCGGGGCTCTGTTTAGGCGCAGCTTTAACGATGATGCCGGCAATGGCAGAACAACAGGGCGGAGAACCTCTGCCTGGCATGACACAGACAGTAAAAGATCTTGAAGCACAGGTCTATTATCAGCGTGCATTTGAGGCGACGGTATGGTCTATTCCTGCCACTGCGATCTATAGACTTCGTGAAGGTTTTTTGGCTATTGATGGTGTGGAAGACAATACCATAGTGGCATACTCCGCACCCTTTACCTCTGCACAGTTGGCTGTTACTGCAAATACTGCGACACCATACATTACTGCATATACTGACCTCCGTAAAGGACCCGCAGTACTCGAAGTACCGGCGAAAACAGACAAAGCAAGTCTTTATGGACAAGTGGTTGATGCCTGGCAAGTGACTATTGCTGATGTCGGGCCATCGGGTAAAGACGCAGGTAAAGGAGGGAAGTATCTCTTCTTGCCGCCAGGATATGAAGGAGACATTCCAAAAGGCTACATCATTGTGAAGTCACCAAGTAACCGTATTGGTTTTGCCTTTAGATCTGTAAAAGCACCTGGCGCTACTATTGCCGATGCTTATGCTTACTCCAAAACACTTAAAATGTACTTTTTAAATGACCCAAAACCGACCAAATATGTTGACCCTATTAAAGAACCGGTTTATACGCTGCCATACTATGACTTCCGTACACTTGAAGACATTAAAGCTATCATCGATGCAGAACCGGTACGTGATCTGGACAAAGTGATGATGGGTATGCTCTCAACTATAGGTATTGAAAAAGGTAAACCTTTCAACCCGACACCTGAACAAAAAGAAGCTATGGTCAAAGGTGTAGTGGATGCGTATCACTATATGGTGAAAAAGACAGATGAGATGCATAAAAAACACTACTACTGGGAAGACAGAAAGTGGAGTTTCGTGATGAACCCGGATGCAAAAGACGGATTTGAATTCATCACCGGTAATGAACTGCAAATAGACAAACGTGCAGTGGCATGGCACTTCTTTACATTCTACCCAACCACTCTGGGTAAAACACCGGCAACTGTCTATCTTGCACCTATGGAAGACAGCGAAGGCAATGATATTCAAGCCAACAAAACCTATAAGATCCATATACCTAAAAATATGCCGGTAAAACAGTTCTGGTCCATTACTGTGTATGATCATGCTACTTGGGGATTCATAGATTCCCCACTCAAAAGACCTGGTCTTGGTATGTTCGATATGGAAAACATGAATGTCAATAAAGACGGCAGTGTAGATATCTATGTAGGACCTAAAGCACCTAAAGGATATGAATCCAATTGGATACCAACCATGGATAAACAACCGTATATATGGTTAAGACTTTATGGCGGAGATACTGCATTTTGGGATAAGTCATTCAAAATGCCGGATCTTGAACTTGTGAAATAGTCTTTTATCATCCTCTTCCCGTGCTTTGCACGGGATATCCGGCAAATCATTTCGTATAAAATAATACCTTCTCAAACACTCCATAAATAACACTTAAATTTTAAAATGTCGTTTTTTTACTCACATAAATTCCCTTTATCCTTATATAATAAAAT
>JAYEOF010000098.1:0-2081 GCA_034722695.1 Campylobacterota bacterium | reverse complement strand
TTAAAAAGTGCAGGAGCGGCATCTCCCCAGCTGATATTCCCCAGAGCCATTTGCCGTACGATCACCGTTAAGGTCTGCATGGAAGCTGTACCTGCCATATTGGCAACGATCGGCATTAACACAGCCAGGGCAACTACCTGTTGCAGCGTATGTTCAAAAAAGCCAATGACAATAGAAACTAAAGTAGCATTGACAAGATTGATGGTCAACCAAAGCGCACGGTCGCGACCCGTTTCCGTTGTACTCTCTTCGATCTCCTCTTCCGGATCAACCTGACTGAGTCCATACATCTGTTTCGTTGCATCCTCTTGAATATGATCCAGAATGTCATCATGGGTGATCCGTCCCAGTAGACGTCCATTTTTATTGATCACAGGTAAAACATGAAGGTCATAACGCTTCATCAATCTTGCAGCTTCATAGACAGATGAACGGCTATGCACAGAAATCGGTTGCGATGCACTATCATAGATCTCTTCATAGGTCAATGCATCATCTACAGTGGCAATAGTTGCAAGAGGAAAAAGTGCTATGAGATGGTACTCTTTATCAACCAGAAAAACATTAGTGATATGTTCAAGGGAATTGTTTTCGATCAACTCACCTAAGCGTTTCATTGAATCACGGATCGTTTCATTTTTAGTCACAGTAAAGATCTCTATCTCCATCAATGAACCTGATTCATCTTCAGGATAGTCCATCAGTAACTTGATCGAAGCCGTTAATTTGGTATCGATCAGTTCGATCGTTCTAAGCCATTTGACTTCATCTACCTCTTTAAGGATGATCATCAGGTCAGTCGCATCATCTGTACGCATGACATTGACAAATTTAGCCAATTTTTTGTCATTTAGCATACTGCAAAGCTCTTTTCGATACGTATCCGGCAGTTCTACGATCACTTTAGCGCGATCATAATTACTTAAAGATAAAAACGTTGAGAGAAAGGCTTTATCGCTCTCTTTTTTACTGCTGATCAGTTGTGCCAAGTGATCCATAGGATCATGGGTAGTTATATTTTCATTTTGCATAAGTCTGTAATTATAGTCAAACAAGATAATAAAATGGTAACACAATACATGAATGAAAAATATTATCGCAACACATTACCACAGCAACTAAATACCTAAAACTTTATTTGAATAGAAGTAAGATCAAAGGGTGAGTGCTAACATTATCTTCTCATTCTTTTAAAATTTGAGCTCTATTAGTAATAGCTCTTTTTATCGATTCCATACTGCTGCAATCAATCACAAAGCAGATTTCTATCTCCTTATTTGAGAGCGGCTCTGCTGTTTGCATCTGCTTCTCGAGCACATCCAGATCCGCTTCGGAGATATCGATACCGGTACCGGAGCGTTCTACGATCCTGTTACACATTATCTCCGTATCACACTGTAGATCGAGTATCAAAAAAGGAACTTCAACTTCAGAAGAACGTTCCAAAAAAAGCTGACGCTGCCACTGCTTCAAAAATGTTGCATCCACAATGACCGGATAACCCCCTTCATAAACAGAGATAGCCAATTCAAGAAGACGTTCATACGTTGCTTTGGTAGCATCAGGGGTATATATTCCCTCTTCCAAACCATCCTCACCACTTCTTTCAAACATCCGTATCCGCTCCACATCCGAACGGATGCGCAGTGCCCCGTACTCTTCAACCATCAACAATGCACAGGTACTTTTCCCCGACCCTGAAAAACCATGCATGATAGCCCAAAATGCCTCTTTTTCCTCTGTATAGCTTAGTGCCAGATCAATATAACGGATCATTTCACCCATTACCGATCTGCGCTCATTCGGTTCCATCTCCTGAGCAACTCTCAGTGCTGCCACTTTGGCCCGAACCATGGCACGGTAGGCCTTATAAAAGTCCAGTAAACCTACTCCCTCATAATCACCTGTCAACTCCAAGTAATAGTTCAAAAGCCTTCGGCTGTGGCGGAGCAGTCCACGATACTCCAGGTCCATCAGTAAAAATGCCAGATCACTGATCACATCGATATGGTTAAGATAAGTGTTGAACTCTATTGCATCAAACAAAATCAGCTCACCCTCATGCAATGCCATATTGTGCA
>JAYEOF010000097.1:7312-9277 GCA_034722695.1 Campylobacterota bacterium | reverse complement strand
ATAGACTTTCTTGCGATCTCTTCACGAGATAGAGTTCCCAGAAATTCTTCTACTTTGTCACTTACTTTATTTGCTAACTCTTCATCCGTAGTAATAAGAATAGAAGATGCCATCTCATCATGTTCTGCCTGCGAAAGCAAATCAATAGCCAAGTAATCTTCTCTTGCCGTTTCATCTGCAAGTATACCAATCTCAGATGGTCCAGCGATCATGTCGATGTTCACTTCACCATAGACTAACTTTTTAGCAGTTGCAACAAAGATGTTTCCTGGTCCAGTGATAACATCTACTTTAGGGATGCTCTCAGTTCCATACGCCATCGCTCCTATAGCAGAAGCACCACCTACCTTAAAGACTTGTGTCACTTTACAAAGGTGACACGCTGCAAGAAGAAGCTCATTGAGCTCATTATCCGGTGCAGGTGTACATACCACTATCTCTCCGACACCTGCTACTTGTGCAGGAATAACATTCATCAGAAGTGAGCTTGGATAGGCTGCTTTTCCACCAGGAATGTAAAGCCCCGCTCTGTCTACAGCTGTCACTTTTTGTCCAAGTATAGTTCCATTAGCTTCTTTGTCCATCCAAGTTTTTGGCATAAGTTTTTGGTGGTAGTTTTCTATCCGCTCATAGGCTAAATGTAGTGCATCACGAAGTGCAGGATCTATGTTGTCATAGGCTTTAGCCATATCATCAATTGAAACTAAAAGTGCATCATCACTCTTGGGTTCCCATCTGTCAAATTTTGCTATCTGTGCCTTAAGAGCAGTGTTACCCTCAGTTTGTATCTCCTTAAGAAGTCCAGACACGATGCTTGTCACACCCTCTATATCCATCTTACCACGTTGAAGTAATTCATTAAAATTTGTTTCAAAACTTTCATCACTACTGTAAAAAACTTTCACACTAATTCCTTGTTTATATCTTTATATTTTCTTTCATATCTCGGGAGCATACTCTCATTCCCTAACATACCACCTTGATGGATGTACAGTATAGGCTTTGAAAAAACTTCAGGATGTGCAAGTAATACTCTCCATCCAAGAGGGTCATAAAGGAGGTCAAACTCCACTCCCGTTTGCTGTTGTAATTTTAGCCAAACTTTATAGTTTTCTTTATAAAGTTTTCCAAAATGGTGTTTTCTCTCTAACGTTAAGATAGTGGGATGATGGATTTCATCTTCTTCTAACTCTAAAAATTGTTTCTTTAAGTACACTTTATCACCCACACAAGGACAAGTATATACCGTAGGTCGGGGTGCACCACAGGCACTTCCGTTGGTCGTCCACTCCCCGACAAATGCTTTTTGCAGAAATAAAGCTGTAGTTCCTGTACCAGAAGGTAAAAAAATATTTAACTCTTTAATATTATTCTTTACTTGCCAATCAACTATTTCTTGAGCCAATATTTTAATGCCATACTCAGCTTCTTTTTGTCGTCCACCTTCTTCTATAAATAAGGTATCGATTGTCGGGGAGGGGCACCCCAAGGGCATTTCCTCCTCATGTCGGGGCACACCCCGACCTACAATGATATTCATGCCATTATCTAAAGCACCTTTATAATTGCCATGAGGATTCTCCTTAAGATATTCAGCTATATGATCAACATAATACTCAAATTCCCATCCTCTCATCTTTGCTAAAACAGAAAGCGAATACATGGCATTGGACTGAGCAGAACCATAAGAGATTATTTTTTTAATATCAGGAAAATTATTTTGGAGAAAGTAGTAAAGTTTACGGGCTTTATTTCCCGAAAAATCTGGGTGAAGGAGGTCATCTCGCTTCAGATAAAAAGTATGTCCTTCAAAAGAAATAGTTTCAACAGGAGAAGATAAGACAAAGTTCATCGCTCTTCTCCATTAATCACACGAAGTGTGTCTCTGTCTCTACGAACACCCTTGAAAGCAGAGCGATTTGAGAGTAGAGACGATTTTTTTGCTTCGTTTTTTTCTAAAAAAAA
>JAYEOF010000097.1:3919-7212 GCA_034722695.1 Campylobacterota bacterium | reverse complement strand
GAAGAGAACAACAACGCCACAGTTTTAAAAAGAGGTAAGTAGCTAAACTTAGTTACGTCCAATACAATTAAGATCATCAAATGCCTGCTCAAGCCTAGCTATCATTGAAATTTCAGCCGCTCTAAGCCATTTACGTGGATCATAATAACTCTTATTTGGCTTGTCTTCACCTTCAGGATTACCTATCTGACCCTGCAAGTAGTCTTTATGCTCATTTTCATAGACTCTGACACCATCCCAGTATGCCCACTGCGTATCTGTATCTATATTCATTTTAATTGCACCATAACTGATAGCTTCACGAATATCACTTAACTCAGAACCAGAACCGCCATGAAACACAAAATCAACTGGTTTAGTCTCTGTATTGTATTTTTCTTCTATATATTTTTGTGAATTATCCAATATTTTTGGTGTTAAACTCACATTACCTGGCTTATAAACACCATGCACATTACCAAAAGATGCTGCGATCGTAAAATTAGGAGAAATTTTCATAAGCTCTTCATATGCATAAGCCACCTCTTCTGGTTGAGTATAGAGCAGTGAGTTATCAATGTCTGTATTATCTACGCCATCCTCTTCACCACCTGTCACACCAAGTTCTATCTCTAAAGTCATACCCATTTTGGACATACGTTCCAAGTAAGCTTTACATGTAGCGATATTCTCTTCTATAGGCTCTTCAGAGAGGTCTATCATATGAGAAGAGAACAGAGGGATACCATGTACTTTAAAGTGTGCTTCACTTGCATCAAGCAGTGCATCTATCCATGGTAAAAGTTTTCTTGCTGCGTGGTCAGTATGAAGTACTACAGGTACACCATATGCTTTTGCTACAGTATGCACATGCTGAGCACCTGAAATAGATCCTAAGATAGCTGCTTCAGCTGACGGTAAACCTTTACCTGCATAGTAAACACCCCCACCGTTAGAAAACTGAACGATCACTGGAGAATTTACTTTTTTTGCTGCTTCAAGTACAGCATTGATAGAAGAGGTACTAACTACATTTACCGCAGGTAATGCAAAGCCTTCATCTTTAGCTACTTTAAATAACTTTTGAAGGTTATCACCTGTTACAACACCCGATTTAACTACATCTAATACTTTTATTGACATTTATAACTCCCCTTTTTTTATTAAAATTATTTTAATTTTACCTTTGCATTCTTCATCAGTTCTTTAACCACTTTTTCTTGTTTAAGCTGCATCGTAATACTGTTTTTAGCCGCTTCAAATGGTGGGATCTGTTGTTTGCTTTTTGCTGCCTTTGCCGCTGCTACCATTTTATCATATGCTGCTTTAATCTCATCATCAGATAGACCGACACTTGACATTTTTTTCTGCATCCAGAAACCGGCAATTGCTGCTTCTTTCTCTTTAGCTGTTAAACCTTTTTCTGCTGCTACAGCTGCCAATTTTTTTGGTGCCATCATTTCGATCAGTTGTTTTTTAGCATCATCTGGAAGTGTTGCCCAGGTCTTCTGACCTTTTGTAAGAACATCAAGTGCTTTATCTGCTTCTGCCACTGTAATTTCCATATCATTTACTGTACCTGCAATAGCTGCAGGTGACTTAGCTTCTGCAGCCACATAAGCTGTAGTAAGTATGAATGCCAATCCCAAAGTTGTTAGAGTTTTTACCATTTGTATCTTGTCCTTTTTTATGTTTATTTTGAAGTATTTTACCGAATATTTAACAATTACTGATTAATAGATCTGCTTACTGTACTTTTATCTCTACATCTTTCATTAAATTTCCTACCATCTGTTTGTCTTTCATTTGAAGTTTCATTTTATCTTTAACAGTTTCAAATGCAGGAATATTTGCTGTAGTATTATTTTCTTCTGATCGTTTCTTTAACTGATCATATACTTTTTTCACCTGCTCATCAGTGATCTTGATCTTTAATACTTCTTTCTGCATCCACATACGTGAATATACAGCTTTTTTCTCTTCATCTGACAACTCTTTTTGAGCACTGTCCGATGCAAGCAGAGGCAGTGCCATCTCTTGAATAAGTCTTAAACGTTGTTTCTCAGGTAAATGGTCAAAGTTTGACATTTTACCCTGTGTTCTCTTTTTAAGATGAGCATCTGCTTCCTTTTTAAGGATCTTAAGCCCATTTACTGTAGCAACTACTGCTTTACTCGATCTTGTTTTTGGTACATTTTGTACAGGTTTAGCTTTTCCATTTATGTTAAGGTTGCTTAAGTTCACCATAGAGGGTGATGTATCTTTTTCATTTAACATATTCGTCAAAGAATTTTTTAGTGCATCAGCAGAGACCGGGTTAACAACTAAGCCCAAAGACAAACTCAAAACAACTAAATATTTTTTCATTGGATTTTCCCTATTTTAATTACTAAAAGGTTATTTTTTAGTTGCATTTACTTCTTTTGAAGGATCAATGATCTTTGCTTTACTTTTAAGCTCTTTAGCCATTTCTGTTATCTTCGCAGAAAATTGCTTCTGCTTAAGTGATGTAATGATCTTCTCTTTAACTTGTTCATAAGGCATTGGCTTCGCTTCTGCTTTACTTTCAAGAAAGATCACATGATAACCAAACTGTGTTTTCACTGGTTTAGTTGTAATTTGTCCAATTTTAAGTGCCCAAACTGCTTTCGAGAACTCTGGAACCATTTGACCTTTACTGAAACTTCCAAGATCTCCGCCTTTTGGAGCTGATGGACCTGTAGATTTTGCTTTTGCCAACTCAATGAACTTCTCTTGAAGTGCTTTATCTTTAAGCGGTGTAAGCGTGTCAATGATAGCCTGTGCTTCTTTCTCTTCTTTTACCAAAATATGTCTCGCATGTACAGAAGCTTCCTGCATAAATTTCTTAGCATTTTTATCATAAAATTCTTTTGCTTCACTGTCACTGACTATAGCATTATCCATTTGCATTTTCATCCACATGTTTACAAGCAGTTCTTCTTTTATCTTTTCCATATTTCGTACAAATTCCGGTTTTTTATCAATACCCTCTTGTCTAGCCAACTCTGTAAAAAGTGCTTTTTCAACAAGTCTCTCTTTTATCATGTTCTGTTGTGCTTGATCCAACTGAGAAAAATGTGCATTAGGTGAAGATGCATTTACAAATGTTTCTGCATCCTGTTTTGTGATATTTTTACCATTGACAGTTACAAGTATGTCTGATGCTACCACTGATGTTGCCATGACTGCAACAGCCAGTAGTGAAGTTTTTGCTAGTTTTAACATTATTATTAGTCCTTAATTGTATAAATTTAAGAAGAATTATATCCCTATTGGGTAAATCATTGATTAAT
>JAYEOF010000097.1:0-3819 GCA_034722695.1 Campylobacterota bacterium | reverse complement strand
GCGTTGTTCTCTCTCTACTTTTTAGAAAAGTAGAACAAAATCGTCGTGGTTCTCGAATCGCTTTGCTTTCAAGGGCGTTCACCACGACATTGTTTTTTATTAATGATGGGCTATCGCCACGTACATATTATACATAAAAGTATTATTTTTACTTCAATTTACATTCTTTTAATCACACATAGTGTGTCTGTTGCTACGAACGCCCTTGAAAGCAAAGCGATTCGAGAGTAGCAACGATTTTTTGCTTCGTTTTTTCTAAAAAAACGCCGTGAACGAAGTGAGGAAGTGCCCTTGGGGTAGAAGAGAGAAGCACGCCACAGTTAAGTAGCAAGGAAATCATACCCCATTAAAACTCAGTAAAAACCTTTAGGGTTTACTTCTCATCATGTGTACGTCTATGATAACGCTCAACGATCTCCGGGTCATGATGAAGATTGATCTTTGCATCTTCTTTACCCTCATACGGAATTTGCGCAAGTGCGTAACGTATAGACTCTAATCTGGCTCTTTTCTTATCATTACTGTCGACAATGATCCATGGTGCGTATCCAGTATGAGAACGAGAGAACATCTCTTCTTTATAATAGGTTACTTTATCCCACATCTCTTGTGCTTTTTGATCTACAGGACTCAGCTTCCAATGCTTAAGAGGATTGCTCATACGCTCTTTAAATCTTTTTTGTTGATTTTCTTTCGTGATAGAGAACCAAAACTTAATGAGGATGATCCCATCATCAATGATCGAATGTTCGATCTCAGGTACCTGTTTCATAAACTTTTCATACTGCTCAGGAGTACAAAAATCGAACACCGGTTCTACGATGGCACGGTTATACCAAGATCTATCGAAAAAGGTGATCTCACCCGGATTTGGCAAGTGTTGGAAATACCGCTGGAAATAAAACTGTCCTGTTTCCACTTCTGTTGGTTTTTGAAGAGCTACAACTCTGAATTTTCTAGGGTTAAGATACTGGGTAAAACGTTTGATCGCCCCACCTTTTCCTGCTGCATCACGCCCTTCAAAGATGATCATTACACGTTTGTTGTTATCATAAACCCAGTTTTGAAGCTTGATAAGTTCAACCTGTAATGATTTTAACTCTTCTTCATACTCTACATTACGAGTGATCTTTGCAAGTTTTTTCTTATTCATCAATTGAGACAGACCGCTTTTCGTTTTCAACAGGTGAATATTCTGCTCAAGCTCTTTAAGGATCGTTTTTGATTTTTTATCCTCTACATTCTTATTTAAATACTCTAGATCTTGAAATATTGTTTTCATTTTACTCCTTCATTTTAGGCATTTTTTGCCATTGGTATCTTTTAAGCTTACTCCTATCTGACTTACCATGAAATTATAAAAATTATTTGTAAAAATTATTTGTAAAGGTGTAACAAAAATACACATATTGTATCTCTACACCCTATCAATAATCCTAGCCAACACTTTAAACGTTTGCTCAACAGAATCAAGCTTTACTTTCTCTCTTGTAGAGTGAGGATAGCGTATGGTCGGTCCGATGGAAGCGAGTTTCATTTGCGGATATTTCTCTCCTATGACACCACACTCCAAGCCTGCATGTATCGCCATCATTTTAGTCGTACCAAAGACCGACTTCATCTCTTCGCTTACCAGGTTCGTAAAATCACTTATATCCGGTTTCCATGCTGGGTATTTATCTTCTAACTTCACATCAAAGCCATAGCTTTCAAAAAAAGATACTGTCTCAGAAGATAAATTCTCCAACTTCTCAGCACCCATTGCTCTTGCACTTGTCTCTATGGTCAGTCCACCTTTTTCATCTGCAGTAATGATGGCAAGGTTGATACTCACATCAGGAATACCCAACTCCACATTTTGTGCTCGTACACCATGTTCAAAGGCATAGATCATATCTATCACTTTATCACCCTCACCCAATACCAAGGGCTGTTCACTGAGTTTCCTTACTTGAACCATATCCGTATTGTCCAAAACAGTTTCACTATAGACGATAGCCACTGCATTTGCAGGGATGGAATTACGACGTTCACCTGCGTAGATACTTGCTAATTGTGTAACATTATGCGTATGCAGATACGCACCTAACTCTTTAATAGCAGAGGGGATACCTTTATCTATATCTACACCGGAGTGTCCACCCACAAGTCCTTTCACTGCAACTTCATAACAATCACCTTTGGCATCCACATAAGAGTCTTGTTTTACAGCGGTGATATCTACACCACCTGCACACCCTATGTAAACCTCAGCTTCATCTTCACTGTCAAGGTTCAACATATATTTACTCTGCAGATCAAAAGCCACTTCGTTTGCACCGATGAGTCCTATCTCTTCATCTGAAGTAAGCAGGAACTCCAGCTCTTGTCCTTCATCCATCAGATGCATCATCATAGCGATCGCCATACCGTTGTCTGCCCCCAAGGAGGAGTCTTTGGCCTGCATCCAGCCATCCTCTTCATACGTTTCAATAACCGGTGCTTTCCCCATACAGACCATATCATAATGAGCTTGCAGGCAAAGGGTTGGTGAACCTTTAGATATAAAGATATTTTTTATTTCATCCACCTCAACACTATACTCTCTCTCTTTGGAAAATGAGACTAAAAAATCTAAAAGCTTATCAGCTTCTTTACTGCAATGCGGAATTTGTGTGAGGGTTTTAAAGTGTTCAATGATAACTGACATAAGGACTCTCTTTTTATTAATATAATTTGCAAATTATAGTACAATCTCATAAAAATAGGATATTTTATGTGCCTCATCGTCACCATCATTATGCTTGTACTCTCCATCCAAAACCTTATACAACATCAGTGGATTACAGGTATCGTACAACTCATCATAGCCCTTGGATTCTTATTGCTGCTCATACGCAACATTAGAAAAGCAAGATGTGATAAAAATGGTGGTTGTGTTGATGGATGCCTACTACCAGACTGGATGAGTACGCTATTTAAAAAGAAGGGTAATTAATGGAACATTTTTTCACCTGCCCCTACTGCTGGGAACGCATCTCTATGATACTTGACAGTTCTGAAGAGTCGAGTGACTACATCGAGGACTGTGAAGTATGTTGTCGTCCTATCGAAGTGATATTTAGATTTTCCGGAGAAGATCTGGTGAGTTTTGAAGCGAGGAGAATGGAAGGGATTTAAATCTCCAACACGCGTAGGGTGGGTTTACCCACCATGAGCTTATATTCCATAAAAGGTGGATAAATCCACCCTACGTATCAATCAATAAATTTAAACCTTTCAACCATCACGCCCTCAACCTCAACCTTCTCCACAAACATCTCATAAGGACGCACCCACATCCCCTCTTCACCATAAAGTGCTTTATAAACAACCATCCACTCTTCTGTTTCAGAATGTCTGGCAGTAGTGATCACCTCGTACAAGTATCCTTTATAGTGTTTATAGATCCCAGATTGAAACTTCATACTAGAATTTTTTACCTACATAAAAGTCATACACCCATTCAGCTACAGCATTGAGCTCTTCCTCACTCAATTTTCCTTTTAGTGAAGGCATTACACCAAATCTCTCCAATGCCATAGCCTGACACATACTCTTATCAAGATGTGGATACACGACATAATCTTTAATGAATGCGATCACCACTGCTCTATGTATCTCATCATCAATATCTTCAACGATCTTTATATTATTTTTAAGTTGCCCTGAAACCTCTACCATAGGTGGCGCTTTAAGTGTTTTAAAAACTTTTTTGGTCTCTTCAGCTGTGATCATCTTAATATGGCAAGAGGCACATGCTTTATCAAATACCTTTTCACCATCCACTTTTTGTTCTGC
>JAYEOF010000096.1:0-9363 GCA_034722695.1 Campylobacterota bacterium | reverse complement strand
GATCCTAAGTACTTTGTCAAATGAAAAAGAAGAGGTAGTAATACAACTAAAGCGGCTATCATACAAGAGGCTAAAAAAAGAGAATCAGACATTTTACTCACTTTGATATTTTAGATTTATGCCCAAATTTTTGAGTTTTTTATCTTTCTAATTATATCACTATAATTCTTGATTGTAACCTAAAATAGAGTCAGACCTGGCTCCCCTATGCAGCAATGTTTCTAAAATGTTTCCAGTTTTGTTTTCAGGATAGACAAGAGCAAAGTTTTCTGCTAAACTTCTATAAACTACGCTAAATTTATAGGGAAATAATGTTTGAATTCATAACTGTTTTACTTTTGTTGTCTATGCTGATAACACTTTACAGATTTTTAAAAGGTCCTACGCTAGGTGACAGGGTTGTAGCCTTTGATGTGATGAATATTATGGGTGTCTCTCTTTTGGTACTTTTGGCTTTGTACTTTCAGAGAAGTTTATACCTTGATATTGCCCTTGTCTTTGGTCTTATTGGTTTTTTAGGCAGCACTATTTTTGGTCGTTATATAGAAAAAGGAATATAGAGATGGTCTATTTGGGATATATTTTTATTTTCTTTGGGGTTACGGCCTTCTTGATCTCTGCCATAGGACTTGTACGAATGCCTGATATCTACACCCGTATGCATGCAGGAACCAAAACAACGACTATCGGGATTGTTTTAGTTGTTTTGGGTGCTATCTGTATGGAGCCGTCCTGGGCTTGGAAATTGATACTTTTAGCTGTATTTATTCTCCTAACAAACCCCCTCTCATCCTCAGTGATCGCCAGGGCTTCACATAGCGATGGGGCCACTTTGGAATCAGATGAACTTAACGAGGTACAAAAATGACAGGACTTATTGTTTTAGTTACTTTTATTGGTCTTATCGTTGTTTCATTTGCTGCCATTACTCAGAAGAAACTAGCGGATGCTATCATGCTTTTTATGGGTCTTGGACTAGGGTCTGTGGTTCTCTTTTTCATCTTTAAAGCACCGGATGTCGCACTGACTGAAGCTGTTATCGGTGCGGGTATCAGCTCACTTATATTTTTAATGGCACTCAAGCATTTAGGGCAAGAAAGATGAATGAGAAAAAGATGAGTGAGAAAAAGATGAGTTTAAAAAGAGAAATCCCCACTTCAACATTAAGCGGTTTTGCACTTAGCGGACTTTTGGTTTTAACGATCTTGAATATCCTGCTTCAGAACATGCCAGCTAAGATCCAAACTGCCGGAGATGCCCTTTTAAAGCTCAATGCCACTGAGGGTGTAGCCAATGCAGTCACAACGGTAGTAGTCTATTTTCGTGGTTTTGATACACTGGGGGAGATCGCTGTTTTGTTTATCGCCTCTTTAGGGATCGGTTTGATGCTTCACACCAACAGTACATGTGCGATAAAAGCTGAAAGTAATTTTATGTTGCAAACGGCTTCAAAACTTCTTTTTCCTATCATACTGTTATTTGGTATCTATGTCATGATCTACGGTCACCTAAGTCCTGGTGGTGGTTTTCAGGGAGGAGTCATCATAGCATCTGCTGTTTTGCTTCTGCTTATCTCAGATAAAGAGTTTGAAGTACCACATGCTGTGATCCTTGCACTTGAAACTTTTGCCGGAGTGAGTTATGTGCTTATCGGACTTATAGGGCTTTTTGTTCTAGATATATTTTTAGGCAACTTCCTCCCCCATGACATTTCACAAATGGGACTATTGCTAAGTGGGGGGATCATTCCTGTTATCTATATCATAGTCGGTATAAAGGTGGGTAGTGAAATGAGTATGATCGTACAAAATCTCATAAAAAGGGATCATGATGTTTGAATTCTTTAATCAGCCGGAAGTGATCAAAACCATCGTAATCATAGGTTCAATGCTACTCTTTTTTGTCGGACTTTTTGGTCTTTTGACACGTAAACATCTCATCAAAATATTTATCAGTATTGCTATTATGGAAACTTCGATCTTCCTGCTTTTTATTGGTTTGACATTTAAAATAGACTTTATTGCTCCCATACTGGACACTGTGCATACAGATGTTTTGATTATGAACGACCCCATCCCGCATGCTATGATACTTACAGCTATTGTTATCGGTATGGCAGTGCTTGCGCTTGGAGTGAGCTTTGCTATTGAGTACTTTAAGCTCACAGGTAAAACAGATATCGATGAGATGAATGAGATGAGGCACTAAGGTGAGCAGTATTCTTTTTATAGCACTGCCTCTACTGTTTGGGTTTGCCACACCGATCCTCTCTAAGTTCGGTAAAAATGGAGTGGTCTATACATCTACGCTTATGCAGTTGTTTTTACTTGCTTTAGCTCTGAGTCTATTGACTACCACTTCTTCGTATGTAGAGATCATATCCATCGCACCGCCTCTTGGGATCTCATTTGTACTCAATGCTGCTTCACTCTTTTTTGTACTGCTCTTTACGCTTTTAATGACACTGTTCTCACTCTATTATTTGAGTCATAGAAAAACAGATGCCTATGAAGATGAGACCAAATTTTTCATTTTGTTAAATATGCTTTTAGCTGCAGCTATAGGTCTGGTACTGAGTTCTGATATCTTTAATATTTATGTATTTTTTGAAATTGCAGGGATATCTGCATATATACTCTCTGCGTACAAAAAAACACCATCTGCTCTGGAAGCTGGATTAAAGTACCTTTTAACCGGTGCAGTGGCTTCTGTCTTTTTGGTGTTTGCCATTGCGCTCATCTACATCAATATCGGTTCATTGAATCTGGCGGTCATAGCACAAAGTTTTGAAACACTTCCGTACAACATAAAAGTGCTCATATCTCTTTTACTTCTTATCGGGTTTGGATTTAAAGTAGAGATCTTCCCTCTCAATTTTTGGGTTACAGATGTCTATCAAGGTTCATCTTCGCTTGTCAATGCACTCTTTAGTGGTATTGTTGTTAAGGCTTACCTGTTTGTGTTTTTCCACATCCTTTATCTCTTTTTACCTAGTGGGGAATTTAGCATTTTCCTAATTTACTTAGGTGCTGTCAGTATGCTCGTTGCAGAGATAGCAGGACTAAAACAGACAAACCTGAAAAGAATGTTCGCTTACTCCTCTTTGGGTCAAGTTGCACTCATATTTACAGCATTTGCAATGCAAAATGAAGAGGCTATACAGGCAGCACTTTTTATAGCGATCGCCCACTCCATCGCAAAGTTCATCATCTTTTTAGCCCTGACTTCCATAGAAAAAGAGCACAAAAGTGTGCATATAGATACACTCAAAGTGTTGAACTCACCTTTCCTGAGAGCCATTATGCTCATAGCAATGCTTTCACTGTTAGGCATACCTCTCTTTGCCGGATTTATAGGAAAGTTCTTAGCACTGAAAAGTTTTGCTGTTGAAGGCATGTTCACTGTTTTAGCGATCATTGTCATTGGCTCTTTGATAGAAGCGGTCTACTACTTCAAACTGGCAGGGTTCATGTTCGCTAAAGGTGAAAAAAGGGAGCCGCTGAAGATAGGGTTCACACAAAAAACTCTGTTTGGACTTTTAGCACTCTCCTTGATCATCATCGGTATCGCGCCTATGATGATCTCACACTTTTTATTGGATGCAGCAACGGTGATGCTTGATACTAAAAATTATATTACTATGCTGGTAGGAGGGTGATGATGGATTTAACACTGTTTGGCTTGACTGATATCGTCTTAGCCCTGAAAGCGACAAGTTTAGCAAACTTTTTTGCTGTATTGATCTTTTTCTCTTTTGTGATGGTGCTGTTTTTAGTTCCAAAATACAGATTGACAAAAAGTTTTTATGCACTGTTGACACTGCTTACGGCTTCACTTTTTCTCATCGTCTATGCAGCAGATTATCTGCTCTTCTTTATCGGCTGGGAAGTGATGAGTATCACTACGTATTTCCTTCTCTCTTTTACTTTAAGCAAAGAAGCGCTGCATAAATATATCATTTTTGCTATGGCATCAGCACTGAGCCTTTTCATTGCCATACTGATGCTTTACTCTGCAGATCACAGCTTTTTATATGCCGATGCATACAAAAGTTTTATGCTGTTAAGTGACATGAACAGTATCATTTTTATAATATTGATGCTCTTTGCCATCTTTGTAAAACTGGGGACTATAGGTTTTCACTACTGGTTGGTAGATGCCTATGAAGAGTCGCAAAACCTCTTTACTCCATTCCTTTCAGGTGTAGTTTCAAAGATGGGGGTTTATGCGCTCATCATCTTTGTGGTCAATATTACACAGCCCTATTATATTTTGGCTGTCATGGGGGTACTGACCTCTATTATTGCAACCTTTAAAGCCATTCAGGAAGAGAGTGCCAAACGACTGTTAGCCTACTCATCCATTGCACAACTGGGTTACATCGTAACAGTACTTGGTGTCGTAGATGGCATGGGTGGTGCACTCTATCACTCACTGATCCACACTGCTGTGAAACTTCTGCTTTTCATCAATGTGGCAGGGATCATCTATATGACAGGAAGAAGCAAGTTTTCTGAGCTTGGCGGGTTGATCTACAGAATGCCGCAATCTTTTGTACTTCTGCTCATCGGTATTATTGCCCTTGCAGGTATGCCACCTTTGGGTGGTTTTGCTTCCAAGTTTATGATCTATACTTCACTTTTGGATGCCAAATACCTGCTTATCTTATCTGCGGTAATGTTTTCAAGTGCATCTGCATTCCTTTATATCTATAAGCTTATTTACGGGATCTACTTAGGTCATCCGACGAATAAAAAACTTGAAAGTGTCAAAGAAGTTCCATTGGCATTTCTGATACCTCAATACATGATAGCGGTGATTCTCATAGTGCTGGGGACATTTCCTGCTCTGGTTGTTCCCTACTTTAATCGTATCATGGAAGAGTTGCACTTAAGCAGTATCACATTCGACAATACAGCAACACTGGTATCGTCCTATACCCAGTATAATGGTCTGGTGGTCATGGGTGCATTTATAGTGGTATTTGCTTTGGTTTTACTTTTCTTTGTTTCTCTTCGTTCAAAAGCGAAAGAGGCAAAAGACCGTTTCGACATAGCCTACTGTGGGGAGGTACCAAATGAAGGTACCCATCTTCACTATGGTGCCGGTATGGGTAAAGAGCTAAAAAGGGTAGGGTTCATTGCTATGATACTTAAAAATTCCAGTAGCACTTTTTATAATTTTTTAGCAAAACAGACTCTGGCACTCTCCGAAGTGATAAGAAAAATATATTCCGGTAACTTGTCACTGAACTTTAATATAGCGATCATCTTTGTGATCATCCTCTTATGGTGGAGTTTAAAATGATAGTTATTGATTTACTTTTCATGTTGATTGTAGCGTATGCAGTTGGCTTTTTATATTACGGTCTCTATAGAAACATCACTGCACGATTTCAGCGTCGTTTTGGTCCACCGGTTTGGCAGTCATTTATAGACTCTATAAAGTTCTTTTTTAAAGAGGACAGTACATCACACGGTTGGATGTTCTACCTTGGGCCGATCATTATGACAAGCGGTGCGATAATGACACTCTTTTTCATACCGTTTTTCTCTTCGGGGGAGAGTTTTTCCGGTTTGAGTGCTTATGGTAATCTTTTCCTTGTACTCTACCTGATGGTGTTGGGTCCTTTAGGAAATGCTCTGGGTGTGGGAACGGGCGGAAGCCCTTTTGGTGCCATGGGTATTACCCGTGGGCTTACACGACTTTTTGCGATGGAATTGCCTTTTTACATTGCAGTGATTGCCATTATGAGTTTGAGTGGAAGTGCAGATATTGCTGCCATAGCAACAGGGCAGACAACATTTAATGCCTTTGCATATCCTTTACTCTTCATCGCAGCACTGATCTCTTTCATCGGAATGATGGGACAGTCTCCTTTTGATGTGGTTGGTGCGCCAGTTGAAGTCTACTCCGGACCGGCATCGGAGTTTTCCGGAAAGTTTTTAGCACTGCTTATGAGCCAGAGTGCCATATTTACTTTTGCAAAACTGGTTTTGATGGTACATCTCTTTTTAGGTGGAGCAAGCGGATTTTTGGAACTACTTCTTAAAACGTTTGTTCTGTTTATATTGGTTATATCATTTGGTGCTATATATGGACGGTTCAAAACACCGCAATCTGTCGATTTCTTACTGAAAGTGCCTACAACCATAGCGGTTGCAGGACTAATACTGGCAACTTGGAGCTAACATGGAACATAATGGATTTATACAGGAACAGAAAACACTGGAAGGTGACTTGAATTCTGATACTTCACACAAAAACTCTGTGGATTTTTTGATGAACTGGTTCAGGAAACGAAGTATCTTTGTTTTGGCGTACGGAACAGGCTGTGGTGCCATCGAAATGCCACCGACCTTTACCAGCCGTTATGATGCTGAAAGACTGGGTATCAGAGGGGCAGCAACACCGAGACAAGCAGATGTCATTATCGTTTCAGGCTACTGCTCTTATAAAACGCTTCGACGGATCATCAGAACCTATGAGCAGATGTCAAACCCAAAATATGTTTTGGCACTTGGATCATGTACCGTAAACGGCGGGATGTATTGGGACTCCTACAATACCATTAAAAAACTGGAAGATTATATGCCGGTGGACATGTATGTAAACGGCTGTATGCCTCGTCCGGAATCTATTTTAGAAGGTTTTATAGCACTTCAAAAAGAGATAGGTGAAGGAAAAATCTCTTCCTGGCAAAAGTATGAAGAGAATTATGAATTTTACAGAAAAAATCAGGAAGCGGTTTTGGGTCAAAAAGTGGAACCCTCTTATGATGCTGACTGGTATCTGTATGATGGAGGATTGTAATGGACAGTACTATGTTTAACGAGATAAAACAACGTTTTGCCACCGATGATGTAGAAGTCAAACGGTCTGACCTTTACAAAGTCGGCATCAAACAGAGCAGGCTCTTCGAACTCATACACATGCTAAGAGATGAATATGACTACAGAACACTCAATGCTATCACCTGTACAGATTGGATAGAAGAGGGGCATTTTGCACTGACCTATATACTCACGACGCTTGATAGAAAACATACCTTTATGATCCAGATGATGATCAACAGAGAAGATGCGCATGCCAAGACATTCAGTCATGAGTTTAAGCAGGCTCAGATCATGGAGAGAGATCTGCATGAAATGTACGGTATCGATTTCATAGGAAATGAAAATCTCACAGAGTTGAGTTTGGAAAATTGGGTGCATACTCCACCGCTCAGAAGAGAGTTTGATACCTTGGAGTTCGTCAATAACAATCTTACGTTTAGAGAAGGGCGTGATGATAATGTGGATACAAAAGCGGAAACAAAAAGACTCCGAGCACTGAAAAAAGCGAAGAAAGAAGCGGCCAAAAAAGCTAAAGAAGAAGCAGAAGCCAAAAAATCTAAAGATGAGGAGGTTAAAGATGGAGAATAAACACATCACCATCTTTCATGGGCCTCAACATCCGGGTATTACGGGCAATATGTCCATAGAGCTTGATCTCCTCGGTGAGACGATACAAAAAGCTACTACGCATGTGGGTTACCTTCATCGCGGCTTTGAGAAGCTGGTTGAGAGACGAACTGTCATTCAGGCTTTCACCATAGTTTGTCGTATCTGTGTGCCTGAACCAGACCCGAATGAAGCGAACTTTGCTATGGCAGTGGAAGAGTTGGCCGGACTTGAAGTGACTCCCCGAGCTCAGTATATAAGAGTAATGGTATTGGAGTTATCACGTTTAGCTGCTCAATTCTTATGGATGGCAGGGCAGAGTGGCTCCATTGGACTTTATGCTGTAGGACAGTGGGCCATTGCTGACCGTGATCTTATTTTAGATCTTTTTGAAGAGCTTACCGGTGCAAGGGTTTACCACATGTATATCTACCCCGGTGGAGTGAGACGTGATCTTCCTGAAGGTTTTTTAGAGAGAGTGTCAACACTTCTAACACATATGAAAAAACGGCTGAAAGAATATGATAATATCTTCATAAATAATGCCAGTTTTAAAAGCAGAGCTATCGGTGTAGGTGTCATCTCTAAAGAGGAAGCCATTGCAAACGCTTATGTAGGTCAAGTACTTCGTGGCTGCGGTATCAAAGCAGATGTAAGAAAAGATGCACCGTATTTGGTCTATAATGAGTTAGAGTTTGAAGTACCGACCCAAACAGCAGGTGATGTTTATGCAAGAGCCCTGGTGCGTCGTGATGAGATGGATCAAAGTATCCATATCTTGGAACAGGTTGTTGCAAAGATGCCCGAGGGTGAAGTGATGATAAAAATGCCGACCCACAGGAAATTCAAACTCCCCAAAGATGATACCTGGGTCAAAGTGGAGTCTGCCAGAGGTGAATTTGCCTATTATATGGCTGGTGACGGTTCTGAGAAGATCCGACGTATGCAAGTACGTGGCCCCTCACTTGTGCACGCGTACACACTTTTGGAAGATCTTTTGGTAGGAGCAGAGTTGAGTGATGTGGCGTTGATCATGAACTCACTTGGTATCTGCCCGCCTGAGATAGAGAGATAGGAGAAATCATGAAATGGTCTGTTGATTTAAAAGGAACACTTTCCCCGCTTAGCATACTGACTGCTTTTTGGCAGAAACCCAATACCATAGCCTATCCTGCTGTTAAAAAAGAGACGGCTAAAGGGTATCGTGGTTTTCATACCAATTTACTGGTAGATTGCATCGGGTGTGCGAACTGTCAGGATGTCTGTATGAATGATGCGATAGATATGATAAAAACAGACAAAGAGTACAATGCCAAAAATGCTTCACAGTGTATTCCCCGTATTGACTACGGAAGATGCTGCTGGTGCTCCCTTTGTACGGATGTCTGTCCGCCTGATAGCCTGAAACTTGAAGATGAGTATATGAATGTCAGCAAATATGCCAGTGACTTCCTCTATATGCCAAAGGACAAATAATGAGATTACTTTTTTGGACGGTGTTACTTTTTATAATGTGGATGATCTTAACATCCAATTTTCAAATTTCCAATATTATCATTGGCTTAGGGGTAAGTTTTTCTGTTGCTCTACTTTATCTAAAACTCTTTACGCACAAAGCATTTGAATTTATACGTCCTGTCTGGTTTATGGTCTATTTGTATGTTTTGCTTAAAAATCTGATCCTCTCCAATATACAAATAGCTAAAAGAATCCTAAGACCAGATATGAAACTTTCACCTGCCATAGTAGCCGTAAAAACAAACCTTGAAAGTGATTGGAAAAAGCTTTTACTGGCTAACTCCATTACTCTGACACCGGGGACTTTAACGCTTGATATCAAAGATGATATACTTTTTATTCATGTGATAGAGTATCATGAAGGCTCAGACAAAGGAAATATTACAAAGGAGTTTGAAGATAT
>JAYEOF010000095.1:0-2114 GCA_034722695.1 Campylobacterota bacterium | reverse complement strand
TGATTGCTACCTCTTTAAAAAGTGAAACAACCTTGTTTTTAATAGCCTCTTTTTTTAACCCAAGATGTATCTTTATCACCTCTGCTACCTGTTCTCCCACAGTCATAACAGGATTTAAAGCAGACATTGGCTCTTGAAAGATCATAGCAATGGATCTGCCACGGATCTTCTGCATTTGTGATTCCGGTAGGGCAAACAGGGAACTGTTTTTTAATCGAATATCTCCGGAACTCACCGATATTACCTCAGGAAGCAGTCGCATAATAGCCAAAGAGGTCAAAGACTTCCCAGATCCGGACTCACCTACCAAAGCAAATATCTCACCTCTTTTGATCTCAAAGCTAATAGTGTTTAGAAGTTTCTCTTTGCCTATGGTCAGACTTAGATCTTTTACACTTAAGATGGTGCTCATGATTTGTTCCTTGGATCCAAAACAGTCTGAATACGGTCAGATAAAAGGTTTGCAGCCAACACTAAAATGAACATAAAGACAAATGCAGAGAAGAGTGACCACCAGACCATTGGTTCTCTTGCCATCTCCAGTCTTGCCTGGTTGATCATATTTCCCCAGGAGTGCATGGTCGGATCAACTCCAACCCCCACATAAGAGAGCACAGCCTCAGCAAGTACCAGACCGGAAAAGTCCAACACCACAGAGATAAGAATAATATGCATAAGGTTAGGGATGATGTGACGGCGGATGATCGTCAATTTACCTACACCAAATGCTTTCGCTGCCGTAACGAACTCTATTTGTGATATTTTCAAAGTCTCGGCACGAAGCAATCTGCAAAGTCCTGTCCAAGATGTGATCCCCAGTATCATGATCAGAAACAGAAGACGTAGATCTGATCGTTCCAGTGTAGTTTCAAACCAGCTGGGATTACTGTCCATCATCACTTGCATTGAGAGTACCCCTGCGGCAATAAGCAAGACTCCGGGAATCGAACTGAGTGTAGTATAGAGATATTGGATCACATCATCGACCCAACCACCAAACAACCCGGCACTCACGCCCAGAATGATAGCTACAGGTAACATGATCAGCGTAGTGAGTATCCCTATAAGCACGCCCGTACGAATACTTTTAAGACTCTGATACAATACATCACCACCTACTTTATCTGTGCCTAACACATGATAGTGATAACTAAGCATATAAAACCATATAAATGTTACTAGCAAAATAGTGATCGTAAGATATGCTGTTCTCCAAGGTAACTCACTTTTAAAGCCTCTCTTTTTACGCCAAAAAATATGCAAGAAAACCAATACTCCACTAATTACCAATCCTATAAAAATAGCAAAAAAGGATTTCATCATCAACTCATCACTCTGAGATACATGCTTTAGAGGCAGGTACTCCTGCTTTGTCATACCACTCTCATCCACCACAATAGAGGAAACATACTCATGTGTAGCGAAAGGTGCAGAGTAGGTCCGTTCTGTACTTTTTATATTATGGGCAAATAGCAGATCGAGAAGACTGACTATCTCTCCATACTGCACTTGTTCACTTTTACTCTCTGTTGGCTGAGTAGCAAAACGTAGATGTACCGAATCAAGCAGCGTAAAAAACAGATAGAAGAGTAGAATAATAGCCGAAGCCATAGCAATGCTTGACTTAAAAATAGTATGCCAGATCTTTTTGACTTGGGGAGAACGAGCAATGGTCCGACTCCATACCAACAGTGAAATAACCAAAAACCAGACCATGATATCTGTCCAAAGTAAAGCGAATGTCATGATAATTTTACCCTTGGGTCAAACATTGTATAAGAAATATCTGTAAGGATCAATCCAATAATATAAAGTACAGACCCCAAAAACACCATCGCTTTTACGATAGCAAAATCCTGTGAATTAATAGCATCAATGGTGTAAGACCCAAGTCCTGGGATCCCAAAAAATGACTCCATTATCAGGCTTCCCATGAACAGAGTCGGGATCACAACTACCACACCTGTCAAGATCGGCAGCATTCCGTTTCGTAACACATGCCCAAAGAGTACTCTAAGTTCTGACAATCCTTTAGCTCTGGCGGTACGTACATAGTCTTGGTTTATCTGTTCTAAAAAGATACTGCGGTACCATCTGACTCCTGAACCGATCCC
>JAYEOF010000094.1:0-2115 GCA_034722695.1 Campylobacterota bacterium | reverse complement strand
ACCATCGACAATACGACTATTGTCTTCCGTAATGACAAGTCGACGCACATCACCTGCATTTAGCTGCAATTCCTGACAAGTTTTATCGAACGGCAACAACTCTCGCTTGAGTGTTTTAGCCTCCTCAAGTGTTTTTGACACTTGTATCAGTGCTACTATTTTTCTATCTTTTTCAACAACAAAGTCTATCTCCAAATCATTGTCTGTTTTATAATAATAAAGCTCGAATCCGCGTCTTAAAAGCTCCAGGAAAACAATGTTTTCCAAGTCTGCGCCATAGAACTCTCTATTGGCAACTCTAAAGATATGCGAAAGACCTACATCTATAGTATAGTACTTTTTATCATTGGCATTCTGCTTTTTCAAAGAGTAGTCAAACTTTTTAATCGCAAAGATCATATATGCCTTTTGCAAATAGTCCAAATAGTCTCTAGCCATGTCATAAGAGATGGAGAAGTTGTTCTTTAGTTTGTTGGTACTTTGAACAAGGGGGCTGTTAGCCAATACAAAAGCAGCGATATCCTCCAGGACAGTGAAATTTTTCAGTTTAAATCTTGCTACAATATCTTTGAGCAAAATAGAGTCTTTATAAGAGATGAGCAGTTCTCTTTTTTCCGACTCTTCATACTCCAGAACCTTCGGGAAACCTCCATCGTTGATGTATGTGCTGAAGGCTCTGTTGATCTCTATCTTTTTTGAGACAAGGTCAAGCCTCGATGTTATGCTTAGCTCCTTGAATGACAAATACTCTTTGAAGCTTAACGGATAAACCATCACGGAGATATATCGACCACTCAAAGCAGAGGATATCTCTGAGCTCAACAGGGAAGAATTCGATCCGGAGAGAGTCAGGTAGGAGAGTTTAAGCTCATACTCCTTGTTGACCCATTTTTCCCAGGAAGGAATATTTTGAACCTCATCTAAAAAGATGTAGGGTTTTGCATCTGGACTCAGCATTTCCAGGTATACCTCTTTTATCTCTTCGAGAAGTTCAACGCAAAGGTGGTTTATAAATCTAGGATCTTCCAGATTTACAAAGAGTATATTTTTTGCACTCTCTCCATTTGCCATAAGTCGCTTTATCTGGTTTATCATCAGTGTAGACTTGCCACAACGCCGCACACCTTTGATAACCACGACTTCGTCTTTCTCCATATACTGTGCTATCCTGTCACCATAGATTTCCCTTGCTATAGTGGCAGGAGGCTCTTTTGTCCAATAGTTCCAGTCGTTAAGTATTTCAAGTATTTTTATTTTATCCAAGATGTTTCCTTAAATTACATTTTATATCTTACGATATATTTATTAAATATTAGTTTATAAAATGTAATTATTGATTTTACTGTCTGATTTTCTGTAAATTTTTGCAATCTAAATCTTGATTTTTTTCTTATTTTAATGTATAATAGCTATCTAAACAGATTAAGAGGTGGAAAGTGGCCTCCCACACGCTTACGGCTAAGGAAACTCAGCAACAAGTGATAGATGCCCGTAACAGTTCAGCTGACGGGATAAGAGATCCTGGATTGGTCTCCAGGCTTAATCTGTTATGACTTCCTCAATCATTTCAACATATACTTTTTTAAGCACTATAAACTCTTCTTGTCTATAAAGTTTTTTCAATGTTTTCGCATTCAAAGTATAGATGGTACTACATGATGTATGGTGTTTTTCTTTCTTCATGGCATACAACACAAATTTATTATCCACATATGCTATAAAATTCATAGTGTCTTTACATTTATCATAAGGACAAAAAGCTATTGTATTGTGCATAAGTTGTTGAAAGGCATACAGTTCTGTATATTGCTTGATCTCAGCATGCTTTTCTTTGATCTTTCCTTGAACACGTTTGCTCATATATATTTTAGTGCTGTTGTAAAAGTTGCGGTGGTAATGTAAAATAAAACCCATGATATGACCAAGGTTAATACGATTTTTACTGCCCACCCAACATTCTTCCTCACCTCTTTTTATATTTTAACAGTATAGCATACAAAGTTATATTGTCATTGTCACCTCATTCCGTGTGTTCCTGTGAGGTTTGGTTCTACTTCGTCGTACTTTTAAAAACCATAGATGATGTTTAAGATGTCCACCGCCTCTGCTATTAAA
>JAYEOF010000093.1:0-2116 GCA_034722695.1 Campylobacterota bacterium | reverse complement strand
TCAAACTTTTCAAGTATCTCATAATCATGTCTGGCTTTTTTATTTTGAGCGACGATATTGATAGCCAAATCAGTCCTTTTTTTCTAGAATTATATCATATAATTCACTATGGATAATAGAGAGCAGATACCCTTAGAAATACTCTACCAAGATGAGTACCTGGTTGCGATCAATAAACCATCAGGACTGCTTGTACATAAGTCACCTATAGACCGTCATGAAACAGAGTTTGCACTACAGATGGTCCGTGATCAGATAGGGCAATATGTCTATCCTGTACACCGTTTAGACAAGCCTACTTCCGGTGTCCTGCTTTTTGCTTTGAATGCAGAAATACTGAAAAGTATGTCTCTGCTTTTCCGTTCATATGAAGTAAACAAAGAGTATATTGCCATTGTACGTGGTTATACACATGAAGAAGATCTCATAGATTATCCATTAAAACAGATGCTAGATACCAAAGAACAAAAGAAACTGGGTATTACCAAAGAGGCACAGGAGGCTCAAACCCATTATGAGTGTTTGGCTACCGTAGAGTTACCCTATGCAGTGAGTCGTTATCCTGTTGCACGGTATTCACTCGTAAAGCTACTGCCAACAACAGGCCGAAAACATCAACTTAGAAGGCATATGAAACATATTTTTCATCCTATTGTCGGAGATACTAAGCATGGAAGAGGAGAGCATAACATACTCTTTAGAGAGAAGTTTGATTGTCACAGGTTGTTGTTGCATGCAGAAAAAATGGAGTTTACCCATCCTGTCAGTAAAGAAACCATGGAGATACATGCACCTTTTGACAGAGTATTTACAAAACTCATTAAAACATTTTCATGGGATGGTATAATACCGGTATGAATGAAAATAATGAACATAAAAATAATCCGATGCATGGTATAAAGCTTCAGCAGATACTAGAAGAGTTACAGACAAGATATGGTTGGGAGCTTTTGGGACAATTAATTAATATAAACTGTTTTCAATATGATCCGAGTATAAAATCGTGTCTTAAATTTTTAAGAAAAACACCTTGGGCACGTACAAAAGTTGAAAACCTCTATATTGATATGATCAATAAGTAGAACTCTCCAAACACTATTATGAAACCATCATATTCTATATTAAGTTTAATTATATTATAATTTAATGATATGTGATCACTCTGATCTTAGGTTTTTTAAATACTGAGGAGAGTAAAATGAATATTCCTAACAGTAAAGAGAGAAGAGACTTCTTACAAAATATGATGAAAGGTGTAGGGTATGGTGCACTGGGTATTATCGCCTGGAGTAGTTATCTGAGCCAGTCTCAGGCAAGGAACCTGACCCTAAGACCTCCCGGCGCTCTTTTTGAAAAAGATTTTGTCAGGACATGTATCCGTTGCGGGATGTGTGTTGAAGCCTGCCCCTTTGATATACTCAAACTTGCTACCATCTCGGATGAAATCTCGATCGGAACTCCCTATTTTACACCAAGAACGGAAGCCTGTCGTCTGTGCCCTGATATACCCTGTGCATCAAGTTGCCCCACAAGTGCACTTGACCTGACATCACTGACAAAGGAGAATAAACTCTCGATCGACAGTGCACGAATGGGGTTAGCAACGATCAATACACAAACATGTTTAGCTTACTTAGGGTTGCAATGTACTATGTGTGTACGTGCTTGTCCTTTCCCTGATGAGGCTATATTTTTACGTAGTGAGAGAAATCCACGTACAGATATGCATGCTTTTTTAAAACCGGTGGTTAACCCTGATTTCTGTACGGGATGTGGAATGTGCGAACATGCCTGTCCTACAACAGTAGCTTCCATAACCATATTGCCATTGGCTATTTCAAAAGGGGATATTGGTTCACACTATGTTGTGGGTTGGAAAGAAGGTGATGAGTCTAGAATAGAGGAAGATTCTACAGATGTGACAATGGAAAAAACCCCACGTAATGAAAAAAGTGTGATCGATAATCTTGATGATGTAGAAGGCATTTTGAAAGGATTGTATGATGAATAATTTTTTATATAAACATCGTTTTTTACTCTCACGAAGGATCGTACAAATAGCACTGCTGACCATCTATTTTGGTGGAAACGTGTATGGATGGACTCTGCTGCAAGG
>JAYEOF010000092.1:0-2124 GCA_034722695.1 Campylobacterota bacterium | reverse complement strand
AGGTTAATGAACTGTTATCTGGATTGAGTAGTCTATTCACAACGGCTCGACTTGTATTCATTAGCTCTGCCATTTTGGTTTTTGTAATATTTTGTGCTTTCATCTCTTGTTCTAACTGGTAAGCAATGACTCTCTTTATAGCAATGTCATTGACATCTTCATAAATACCGTCGTCTACAAGAAACTCATCAAAGTCGCTATTCATATTTTCTTTTAGTATCATTTGATCTCCTTTTGTCTTTTTTCTGCAAGTTCAATATCACTTTTGGGTGTTTTCTGTGTTTTTTTGATAAAACCATGAAGTAAAATCATATATCCTGACATGACAGTAAAAATAACTCTCGATATTCTTTTGTCTGATATATTACTTCTCACTTCATATAACTTACTTCCCAGTTTTCTACAGGTAGGCATACCAATAGGAAAACCATATTCCACAGTTTTGATATCTTCACCTATGATTTTTCGATCAGCTTTATCCAAGGACAGCAGCCATTCTCTAACAGGTTTTTTACCATTACTGTTTACATAAAAAAGTGAAGTTATTTTTTTCATGTGACAGTGTATCAAAAAAGATACACTTAGTCAAGTGTTATGGTGTAATCTACAAATATTCTTCAAATAGCTATAGATAACCACATTAAAAAATGATATAATATTTCTGTAAAATCAGTTAGTAGTCCGTTGTAAGACGTAAGTTTGGGGATTACTCTAAGAGTAAGGCATCAGACCACAGTTAACATCTTTTCCAGTAGTTTTTGGTCTACTGGGCAATCCTCTAATCTTTTATAAATATTGTTTTTAAAGAAAGTACTTTATCTTTCATAGTACGCAGTTTAATATTATGATAATATTGTAATAGATCAACAAAAGAGGTTAGGGTTTTAGATGCATCAAAATAAACTTTACCAATGTCTAACCTATCTTTCTCGTTCCCATCGTCCTCGATGGGAATGCATATATCAATATAATAAACTAACCACATTCAATCTAAATAAAACATTACAATATGACATAAAATCAATCCCAAACAATATTATCTGATATGCTTAAAATAAAAAGGTACCAACATGGGAAGAAGTAAATACAAAATATTTGAACCAACACATCCACATTTTTTAACCTGCACAATACTTAATTGGTTACCTATATATACAAGAAAAGAAAGCGTAGAGATACTCATACAAAGCTTCAAATATTTACAAAAGGAAGATAACTTTAAACTCTATGCCTATGTTATACTGGAAAATCATATTCATTTAATTGCAAGTAGTGATGATATAGCAAAAAGTATGAGAAACTTTAAATCATTTACAGCTAAGGAGATATTGAAACTCTTGCAAAAAGAAAATGCTATTACCCTACTGGAACAACTAGCATTTTATAAAAAAGCACATAAGACAACAGCCACGTATCAAATATGGCAAGAAGGTATACATCCAAAACTTATGCAAACAGATGCTATGATAATAAGTAAAATAAAGTATATTCATGAAAACCCTGTAAAGCGTGGCTATGTCGATGAGGCATCTCATTGGAGATATAGCTCTGCTAGAGATTATGAAGGATTGATTGGGTTAATAGAAATTGAAAAGTTTTGGTAGTATACTAACATATCTATATGCATTCCCATCGGGGACGATGGGAACGAGAACGACTAGCTTATTTTGAAGAGTAGAGATTATACTAAGATCACCTCAATAGCCCCAGCTAAACTATTGGTCACTAAACCAGTCACTAAACTATTCATAATCTGAGTTAAAATCCATTAGGGTATAATATATCATCTTACGATAAGGATATGATCATGATGCCAGAAGAGCGGTATAAAAAACTCAAAGAGTATCTTTCTGCGGAGAACCCTGTTCTCTTGGATGTGATAGATAAATATAAAGCATTAGATAAATTAGGGCATAAGACAGGTTTTATTACACCTGATGAAACGTATACAAGCCATATCTCCTGGTGGCCTATGATCTCAATATTGGGAACATTTTCTGCAGGGAAATCATCTTTTATCAATGAATATATAGGCAGTCCCATTCAGCAAAGTGGAAATCAGGCGGTAGATGACAAATTTACCGTTATATGCTATGGCAACAGTGAAGAAGCTACAACACTTCC
>JAYEOF010000091.1:0-9399 GCA_034722695.1 Campylobacterota bacterium | reverse complement strand
TGTAAATTATACTAAATAAAGGAATATTATGAACATTAAAAAAAGAGCATTAACATTTGAAGATGTATTGCTTGTACCACAACACTCTACAGTTTTACCAAAAGAAGTAAGTATTACAACACAGCTTACTAAACGTGTTTCTCTTAATATTCCTATCGTTTCAGCTGCGATGGATACGGTCACTGAATTTAAAGCAGCCATTGCTATGGCTAGACTCGGTGGAATTGGTGTGATCCATAAAAATATGGATATTGAAACACAGGCACTTCAAGTGAAGAAAGTAAAAAAATCTGAGAGTGGTATTATTATCGATCCTATTTTCATCGGTCCTGATGCAACGGTTGGTGAAGCTGATGCACTTATGGGTGAATATCATATTTCAGGTGTACCTGTTATAGATGCAGATCAAACGCTTATAGGTATCATTACAAACCGTGATATGCGTTTTATCACAGATATGAGTCTAAAAATTGCAGATACTATGACAGCTGCACCACTTGTAACTGCAAAAGAAGGCACAACACTTGACGAGGCTGCAAAAGTACTTCAAGAACATAAAATTGAAAAACTTCCTATTGTAGATGATAAGGATAAACTGATAGGGCTTATTACGATCAAAGATATAGAGAAAAAAGAGAAATTTCCTAACGCAAATAAAGATGAGCATGGACGGTTAAGAGTTGCGGCTGCTATTGGTGTTGGGCAACTGGATCGTGCAAAAGCATTGGTAGAAGCTGGGGTAGATGTCATTGTTCTTGATTCAGCACATGGGCATTCACAAGGTATTCTTGATACGGTAAAACTTATCAAAAAAACATTAGATGTAGATGTGATCGCAGGTAATATTGCAACGGGTATTGCTGCACAGGATCTTATTGATGCAGGTGCAGATGGTGTTAAAGTAGGTATCGGGCCTGGTTCTATCTGTACGACGCGTATCGTAGCGGGTGTGGGTGTTCCTCAGATATCTGCTATTGACGAAGTAGCACAGGTCGCAAACAAAGCAGGTGTGCCTGTTATCGCTGATGGTGGTATCAAGTATTCTGGTGATGTAGCTAAAGCTTTAGCTGTTGGTGGCAGCTGTGTAATGTTAGGTTCTGCACTAGCAGGTACTTACGAAGCACCAGGAGAAATGATACTTTTCAATGGTCGTCAGTTTAAGGAATACAGAGGCATGGGAAGTATAGGTGCGATGAGCAAGGGAAGTACAGACCGTTATTTCCAGGAAGGAACAGCAGCTGATAAACTTGTACCGGAAGGTATAGAAGGTCGTGTACCTTACCGTGGAAAAATATCAGATGTTATCCACCAAATGATAGGTGGACTCAGATCTTCTATGGGTTACTGTGGTTCAGAGTCTATCAAAGTATTTTGGGAAAAAGCAGAGTTTGTTGAGATCACTTCTGCAGGATTGAAAGAGTCTCATGTACATGATGTAACTATTACTAAAGAGTCTCCTAACTATCATAGTTAAACTTTCTCTATGTGTATTACCATATCTTTGTGGTAATACATTTATTATCTTTTCTATCAAATAACCCTCTCTTCAAGTAAGCACAAGCTATAATTTACCTATATTATTAAATAAGGAAGAGTAATGCACGAACAAACACTAGCCATCCATGCCGGATATGAAAAAGATGCACAGGGGACCATGGCAGTACCTATCTATATGAGTACAGCATATGAATTTAGAGATACTGAACATGCGGCAAATCTTTTTGCACTTAAGGAGCTTGGAAATATATATACAAGATTGATGAATCCTACAACGGATGTCTTTGAAAAACGCTTTGCAGCACTTGAGGGTGGGGTGGCTGCCATAGGGACTGCTTCCGGGATGGCAGCTATCTTTTATGCCATTGCCAATGTGGCTGAGGCAGGAGACAATATCATCGTAGCGAAGCAAGTGTATGGGGGAACAACTACGCTTACGGGGCATACTATTAAACGTTTTGGTATAGAGACACGTTATTTTGATGTGAGAAACCCTTCTGAGATCGAAGCACTGGTAGATGAGAAGACGAAGATCATCCTTTTTGAAAGTATTACAAACCCAAGCATTGATGTGGCAGATTTTGATGCTATTGTGGCTATCGCTGATAAACATAACATTTTAACTTGTGTAGATAACACTGTAGGAACACCTATACTTTGTAAACCACTAGAACATGGTATTGATCTCTCCGTACACTCTGCTAGTAAATATACAACAGGACAGGGACTTGCAATCGGTGGTGTCATTGTAGAACGTCATAATTTGGTAGAGAAGATCAAGGGTAATGCACGCTACGCACACTTTAATGAACCGGATGAAAGTTATCATGGACTTGTATACAGCGATCTGCCTTTACCTCTTTTTACACTTAGAGTAAGACTTGCACTGCTACGTGACTTGGGTGCTGCACCTTCACCGTTCAACTCATGGTTATACATCCAGGGACTTGAGACTTTACCACTGCGTATGAAACAACATTCTAGTTCAGCATTGGCTATAGCAGAGTTCCTTGAAGCACATCCAAAGGTAAGTAAAGTTAATTATCCTGGATTAAAGTCAGATACAAACTATGCATTAGGTCAGAAGTACTTCAAGGGTGGACACAGTGGACTGCTTTCTTTTGAGGTAGCAGACAAAGAGACTGCACAGAAGATAGCAGACAGTACAGAGATATTTTCTTTGGTAGTCAATATCGGTGACTCTAAGTCTATTATTACACATCCTGCAAGTACAACACATCAACAACTCTCAACGCAAGAGCTCATTGATGCAGGTGTACCTGGTGGACTTGTGAGATTAAGTGTTGGGTTGGAAGATACACAAGATTTGATAGATGATTTAGCAAAGGCTTTAGGTTAATGTGTAGGTCGGGGTGTCCTCTCCCCGACATAAATTTGCATGAAGAAAAAGATTGCTTAGTTATTTTACTTTATGTTGTCGGGGAGAGGACACCCTGACCTACACGAATTATCTACGCTACATAATAAAAGCACAAATACGATAAAATATTACAATTAAATTTAAGCACAAAAGTACCTAATGAAAATCGAAACAAAAACAGCACATTTTAGCAGTCCTCTTTACTTAGAGAGTGGACGTATCTTGGAGCCTTATGAGATCGCTTATGAGACTTATGGTGAGCTAAATGAAGAGAAGAGTAATGTTGTTTTGGTTTGTCATGCATTGAGTGGTTCACACCATGCTGCGGGTACCTATGAAGGTGACAGAAAAGCAGGTTGGTGGGATGGACTTATTGGTGATGGTAAGGCGATAGATACAAGAAAGTATTTTGTCATTTGCACTAATGTGATGGGGTCATGTTTTGGAAGCACAGGTCCTATGAGTGCTAACTATCCTAGTGAAGAGCCTTATAGACTGAGATTTCCTGTAGTCACAGTAAAAGATATGATCAGGGCACAAATGCAGTTACTCTCTTCTCTTAGTATATATCATTTGCGAGCCATCGTAGGTGGTTCCATGGGTGGGATGCAGGCACTTCAGTTTGCTGTAGATTATCCAAACTTTGCAGATGACATCATCTCATTGGCAGCAACCTATGCGACAAGACCTTGGACAATGTCATTCAATAAAGTAGCTATGGAAGCCATACGTAGAGACCCGCGTTTTAAACATGGAAATTATGAAAGAGATGCCTTTGTGGAAGAAGGATTGGATGGGTTAGCCATTGGACGTATCGCCGGGCATATTTCTTATCTTTCTCCTGATTCGATGGATGATAAATTTGGGCGAAACTATGTCAGTAATGATGGTCTGTTTGAACTTTTCGGACGTTATGAAGTAGAACGGTATATGGAGTATAACACCAATAACTTCTCACGTATTTTTGACCCGCTTTCTTATCTTTATATAGTAAAGGCGATCAATACGTTTAATCTAAGTCGTGGGTATGACTCATTACATGATGCCATTTCACGTATTAAAGCAAATGTACATATGATCAGTTTCACCTCTGACTATCTATTTTTTCCTTCAGAGATGGAACACATTGCCAAGATGATGAAGCGTAATGGTCAGGCTTATAGTTATCTTGAAGTTGAGAGTGATTATGGGCATGATGCTTTTTTGGTGGAACTAGATAAATTTGAAGAAAATATCAAGGATGTACTACAATGAAAAATGAAACCTTTGAAGAAAAACTAGAGCACTCAAAAGAGTTGCTTGAAAAGCTTATGAACCCTGAGATAACACTTGAAGAGTCAGTGAAGCTTTATGAAGAGGGTCTTAAAAATATTAAAGAAGCCCAAACACTTATAGAAGAAGCAAAAATGAAGATCACTGTGATAGAGCAAGCCAATCAAAATACAGGAAATGAGGGATGAGTAAAAAACTTGTTGTAGCTGCTTTACAACTTCCTACGCTTGGTATGAATGCTACGCGACTGGAATTTTATCTCAAACAGGCACATGGAAGGGGAGCAGATGTTATGCTCCTTGGTGAGTATGTACTTAACCACTTTTTTAAAGAGTTTGCTACGATGGCAAAAAGTATGGTAAAAGCACAAACAAAAAAACATCTTGAATTGCTAAAACAACTTGCTATCAAATATGATATTATATTTATTGCACCGATCATACTGACTAAAAAAGATGGGTATTATAAGACAATTGTAAAGATCACTCCAAATAATACACGCTATTATGAACAACAGATACTGCTTCCTTATGAACATTGGAATGAGAAGAAATTTTTTTCAAACTCTGTCAAACCGCTTAAAGACCCTATGATATTTAAATTAAAGGGTTTTAAAATTATGGTAATGGCAGGTTTTGAAATGCACTTTGACCCTTTTTGGCAAAAAGTGACTGAAAAAAAGATAGATCTGGTCTTACTTCCTACAGCATCAACTTTTGGTTCACATAATCGCTGGAGAGAGATCATCAAAACAAAAGCTTTTTTACACGGATGTTTTATTTTAAGAGCAAATCGTCTGGGTGAGTACAGTGATGATGAGGTTAAATGGAAGTTCTATGGTGATACCATGTTAGTTTCTCCTGAAGGTGAAGTTGAAATGATGCTTGAAGATAAAGAATCGATGTTAATTGAAGTGATAGACAAAGAAGAAGTTTTAACACATAGAAAAATCTGGGCTTTTGAAAAAGAGTTAAGAGAGAGAATGTAGTATGACGCCAGATGAATACTTTAACAGACAGATACAGCTGTGGGGTTCAAATGTACAGAAAAGTCTACAAAATAAGAAAATAGCGATCATCGGTTCAGGTGGACTTGGCTGTACTTTGGCGATGGCACTTGGAACTTCAGGTATCGGTGAGATACATATGGTGGATTTTGATACTGTCTCCAATCATAACATACATAGACAGATAGCTTTTACCCTTGAAGATGAAGGAAAAAATAAAGCTAAAGCAGTAGTAACACTCATCAAAAGTAAAAATCCTTTTGTTAAAGCTGTTGCTTTCGATATGGATTTTGATGCATTTAAAGAGATGGGAAACAGCTATGATCTTATCTTGGATGCTACAGATAATTTACCTGTAAGAGGGGAGATAGACAAACATGCAAAGCAGACCAATACACCTTGGATCTATGCCTCTGTAGAAGAGTTTAACGGACAAGTCTGTTTTTTTGACGAAGCAAATTTTAAAGTCTTTAATATCTCTGACCATAAACCAGGTGGTATTGCTGCACCTATAGTGATGCACATCGGAGCACTTCAGGCAAACTTGGCATTGCGTTATCTTGCAGGATTACCGGTAGTCAAAGATAAGCTCTATTATCTTTACTTTAATGATGACGGTGAACTTATTACCCAGAAATTTGGAATGCCAAAAGCCTAAAAGTGCTAAAATAACATAAACGACATGAAGGATTAATATGAAATTAAAAACATTACTTTTTTCAGCAATGATTTTATTCCTGGCAGGATGTACACAGGAGACACAAAACTCTCTTAGCCGTTCTCTGCAGAATTGGACAGGAACGAATGGTGTGCTTGATATATATGCGGGAGATAAACTGGTACATAAGTTTATTAAGATAAGTAAAGTTTCAACAGCATATGGAAGCAATGATGCAAAAATGAGACCTTACCGTTATGGATACGGGATCGATGATCTGAACTTTAATGGGAAAATAGATCCAGGAGAAAAGAAAGTCTATTTTGAATTTTCGGACTACTCTACATCTTATGTTTTTTATGAAAGAAATACACAGTAATAAGGATTAAACATGAAATTTATTTCGACGAATGAAGCACCACAAGCTATAGGACCATATTCACAGGCAGTTGTTGTCAATGGATTTGTGTATACATCAGGACAGATCGGTCTATTGCCTAATGGAGAGTTGGTATCTGATGATGTTGAGGGACAGACACATCAAGTGATGAAAAATCTTTTTTATGTTCTTGAATCAGCGAATGCACATTTTAATGATGTGATAAAAACAACGATTTTTTTAGAAGATATGCGTGATTTTGATAAGGTCAATGCTATCTATGCACACTATTTCGGTAGCCATAAGCCTGTGAGAAGTACAGTAGCAGTACGAAGTTTACCAAAAGATGTAAAGATAGAGATCGACTGTATTGCCTTGGCAGAGGCAAATGTTGACTTTGGTTAGCAGATATTAGTCATTTCTTACAACTTTAAAAAAAAATTAAACATTGTTTGGATATAATCACAAACTTTTTTAAGACAATATAGATATAAAGGGTTTGCAATGTACGCAATCATTAAAGCAAGTGGTCAACAATTCAAAGTTCAAGAGGGTGATATCATCTGTTTTGACAACATGAGTCTTGAGCCAAAAGCAGCAGTAGAATTCAAAGAAGTTCTAGCGTTAGATAACGGTGAATTAACTGTAGGTACTCCTTTCGTAGAGGGTGCAGTAGTTAAAGGTGAAGTGATCAATGAAGGTAGAGATAAAAAAGTTATCATCTACAAGAAAAGAAGAAGAAAAGATTCAAAACTCAAAAGAGGTTTCAGAAGAGACTTTACAAGAGTGAAAATTACTAAAATAGCATAAGGAGCTCAGATGGCACACAAGAAAGGTCAAGGATCCACTCAGAATAATCGTGATTCAGCTGGACGTCGTTTAGGCGTTAAAAAATTTGGTGGTGAAGCAGTTATCCCAGGTAACATTATCATCAGACAAAGAGGAACTAAAGTTCACCCAGGTAATGGTGTAGGAATGGGTAAAGACCATACTATATTTGCACTTGTTGAAGGTGTAGTTAAATTTGATAACAGAACTGCTAGTCAGAAGAAAGTTTCAGTAGTACCTGCATAATTTATTTGAGTCCGAGTTTCTCTCGGACTTATCTCTCTAATCCTTTTAGATTATATTCATTTTTTATTCTTCATCCAGAACAAGTAAATGTTTACATCTGTTACGGCCTAAAAACCAACCATCATTATAATCTTTATCATTGTTAAAGAGTGAATGTGCTTTTGTGTAATCACCTTTGGAAGTTGTACATCCATCTTCAATACCCTGTTTAAAATTATCTGAAAAGTTTTTACCAAAATAGATATCACTATGATAGTATCCGCCTTTACTCACTGGTACTTTACTCGGAGTACAACCATTATATAGGAAGAGTGAGCTTAATAGAATGACAGTTGATATAGGTTTAATAGATTTCATTAATTGCCCTTGAAATTATTTTAGTATAGAAGATTATAGCGATAATTTTCCTAATTTAGATATAATTTCATAATTCATTTACTATCATCATGTCAGATGATAGTTTCTCATAAGATATAAAGGTTTAGTTATGTTCGTAGATAGTGTAGAACTCATGGTTAGTTCGGGTAAAGGTGGTGCTGGGGCCATCTCCTTTTGGACGGAAAAATTTGTTGCAAATGGTGGTCCGGATGGTGGAGACGGTGGTCGTGGCGGTGCTCTCTTTTTTAAAGTAGATAACAATACAGATACGCTTTCAGGACTTCGTGGACGTAACCATATTAAAGCAGAAAATGGTCGTCCGGGTGAAGGACGTAAATGTTATGGTCGTAAGGGACAAGATACAATTATTACTGTACCTCCCGGTACTACTGTGGTAGATATGGAAACAGGTGAAGAACTTTTAGACCTTGTAACTGAAGGTGAAGTAGTGAAGTTTCTTGAGGGTGGTAAAGGCGGTCTTGGAAATATGCACTTTAAAAATGCAAGTAATCAAAGACCAACCTATGCCCAACCAGGTCTGCCGGGTATAACTAAAGAGATAAGACTTGAGATGAAACTTATCGCTGATGTCGGACTTGTAGGGTATCCAAATGTAGGAAAATCAACACTGATCGCTACACTTTCAAATGCTAGACCGCAAGTAGCAAACTATGAGTTTACTACACTTACACCAAAGTTAGGAGTGGTACATATAGGAGACTATGATTCATTTATGATGGCAGATATCCCTGGTATCATTGAAGGTGCAAGTGATGGTAGAGGGTTAGGTTTAGAATTCCTGAAACATATCGAAAGAACAAAAACACTGCTTCTTATGATAGATGCAGCAAATTACAGAGAGATGAAGTATCAGTATGAGACACTTTTGGTAGAATTGGATCGTTACTCTGAAACACTTTCGGGTAGAAAATATGCTATTGCTATCACAAAGATAGATGCACTCTCACAAGATGAAGTGAATGAGCTTACAAAAACTTTTTTATCAGATATTGGTTTAGAAGCAAATGATACATTGAAACAATATAAAGCAGATATAAATTATATGAGTTATGGGTTTAAAACAGACTTTGGTGTAGCTTTACCGGAAAAAGAGCCACTTTTTGTACTTCCTATCTCTTCAGTAGCACACTTAAATACAGAAGCATTACGTTATGCTTTAGGGGCTTTTGTTAAAAATGTTGAAGAAGAAAATGAAGCGTAGGAGATATTAATATGCAACGTATCGTTATTAAAGTAGGCTCTCATGTTTTAACGGAAAATGGTGCTATTGCAAAAGTACGTATGTTGGCACTCGTACAACTGATAGCAGAACTTAAAGCACATAAGTATGAAGTGATTTTGGTGAGTTCAGGTGCTGTTGCAGCAGGTTTTACACAGCTACCTTTAGATAGAGGTTCTGTTGCCAATAGACAAGCCCTTGCAGCTATTGGACAACCTCTCTTGCTTAAGATGTATCAAGAGAAGTTTGCCATATTTGATATGCTTTGCTCACAAGTACTTTTCATGGCAGATGTTTTTGAGTCTACTAAGCATGTTGAACATGCAAAGGTAGCTATAGACACACTGCTTGAAAACAGTGTTATTCCTATTATCAATGAAAATGATACAGTAAGTATAGAGGAGTTGGTTTTTGGTGACAATGACAGACTCTCCGCACATGTAGCACACTATTTTGATGCAGAACTTCTAGTTATTCTTTCAGATATAGATGCATTTTACGATAAAGATCCAAA
>JAYEOF010000090.1:0-2128 GCA_034722695.1 Campylobacterota bacterium | reverse complement strand
GATGGAGACCAAAAGGAAATATTATGGCATTTGAATATGCTGTTGTACTGACAGGAAGTATTGGTACGGGAAAGAGTACCGTAGTAGATATTTTGCTTGGTGATGGATTTTATGTCATTGATGCAGATAAAGTTGCCCATCACATACTGGATAGCCAACATCATAAAATTGCTCAAGAGTTTGGTACTGACTTGATAAAAAATGATAAAGTGGACAGAAAAGCATTGGGGGCTATCGTTTTTGCAGATACAGCGAAGCGAAAAATGCTTGAAGCGCTGCTACACCCCTTGATCTATAATGAGATAGTACGACAAGCGATAGAACAGGATAAATTAAAAAAGCCCTATATCATCGATATTCCTCTTTTTTTTGAAGGTGGACGTTATCCTATAGAGCGATCCATTGTTGTCTATGCCACAAAAGAACAACAGTTAAAAAGACTTATGCAAAGAGATGGGTATAATACCGAAGATGCACTAAATCGTATAGAAACTCAAATTGATGTGGAAGAGAAGCGAAAAAAAGCAACATACGTCATAGACAATGCAGGCGATCTGAAACAGCTTCAACAAGAGTGTGCAAGAGTGAAGGAACAAATTTTGGGAGATTTCAAGTGACAGTGACTAAATATTCAGGCAATGGCAATGATTTTGTGATGTTTGTAGCCAAACAAAAAGCAGACAGATCAGCACTTGCCAAAAAACTGTGCCATAGACAAAATGGCGTGGGAGCAGATGGATTGGTAGTGGTATTGCCGCATGAAGAGTATGATTTTGAATGGGAGTTTTACAACTCTGACGGAAGTGCTGCAGCTATGTGTGGAAATGCTTCCAGATGTGTAGCACACTTTGCGCATGAAAAAGGTATCTCTAAAGACAATACTTCAGAGTTTCTCACAGGTGCAGGTGTTATACGAGCAACGATAAACGGACTCTACGTCGTGAGTGATATGGTGGAACCGGATATACAAAGAGAAGATATAGAAGAGTATGGAGAAAACTGGTGGCTGATAGACTCTGGTGTCCCGCACTTGGTCGCTGTGCGTGACGATCTTGACACTTTTGATCTGGAACAGGCAAGGGTACTTCGTGAGAAATACAATGCCAATGTCAACATCTGTAAACTGGAGGGTGACACAATGTATGTACGTACCTATGAGCGTGGTGTGGAAGATGAGACCTTGGCTTGCGGGACAGGAATGGTGGCCTGTTTCATCCGCAATCATAAAGAGGGTAAAGTGCCAGATCAGGTAAAAGTACATCCTAAGAGCGGTGATGAGCTCTATGTGAGTTATGCAGAGGGTGTATATCGTTTTGGCGGGAAAGTGACCAAGACGTTTGTGGCAGAGACATTTATTTAATAAGGGAAAGAGATGAGAAAATTCATAGTATTACTGTTTCTAACAGTAAGTTTATGGTCAAATGATTTTGACAAGGCAGTAGAGGTTTACAACAAAGGGTCTTACATTCAGGCACTCAATACTTTTTATGTGTTGGCAAAAAATGGAGATGCTGAAGCGCAGTACAATGTAGGTATGATCTACGCCAATGGCAAAGGGGTGAAAGCAGATCTTTCTGAAGCAATGAAATGGTATGAAAAAGCAGCAAAACAAGGCAATGCCTCTGCACAATATAATCTTGCAAAGCTTCTTCATGACAAAGAGAAAAGTGATCCTCATGCTTATGCAAAAGCAAAGCATTGGTATGAAAAAGCAGTTGAGGGAGGTGTAAAGGAAGCATACAATAACCTTGCAGCACTCTACATGGAAGGTCAAGGTGTAGAAAAAGATCAGAAAAAAGCCTTTGAACTTTTCAAAAAAGCAGCTCAGATGGGAGATAGCAATGCCCAGATCAATGTGGGTATGATATATGCTTGGGGTGAGGGTATCGTACATGATAAGATGAAAGCCCATGAAAACTTTAAAAAAGCACTTCAGGCAGGACAAAGTGAAGCAGGTGTGCATCTTGATAAGCTTTGCAAAGAGAGTGCATGGGTCTGTCAAGACTAGTCTGCCCTTAAGTTGTTTTTGTATATAATCCCACTCTACATTTTGCTCGCTTAACTCAGTTGGTAGAGTGCCACTATGACATGGTGGAAGTCACAGGTTCAAGTCCTGTAGCGAGCACCA
>JAYEOF010000089.1:1905-9431 GCA_034722695.1 Campylobacterota bacterium | reverse complement strand
CTATCTCATGATAGTACTGCTTGATGGTCTCTTGAGACTTCGTAAAACACCCATTAAGACCTTTGCCCTCTTTTTCAAACAGAGTAAACTCAGAAGTGTACTCTCCTGCTTCAAAATCACTGTCAACAGTTAAGAACCGTTCCTCATCATCAACAATGTAGGAGCCTACAGCAACATTTTCAAAGCCGTAGAGCGTATTGATATCACATAAAAAGTACCCGCCCTCATTGAGGTGTTCTCTTACACAGATTAAAAAATGTTCCAGTGCTTCCTTATCCAGATAATTGAGCATGTCAAAGACAGCAGTGATCACATCATATTTTCCACTTAGATCACAGAGGTCAATATATTGTGAAGGTATGCCTTGTTCGGCTGTTTTAGACACCATCAGAGGGCTTTGATCAATACCCTTGATCTCTTCGATACCTAACGCACCTTGCATTTGACGTAAAAAATCCCCAGAACCGCATCCTACATCCAAAAGGCTGTTAAGATCTATAGTATTTAAAAAGAGAAGATAGTGTGCATAGAGACTAGGAGCAGCCTCTTTAACACCAAGAAGATCCTCTACCTTTGCATAGAGGTCAAGTGAGTTTGAACTTGTATTAACCACGTTCTACAACAGTTTTGATCTTTTCATACAAAGAGAGTATTTCAGATTTTTTAGCATAAAAACTATTTTTATTGGCGATGAGATGTGCAGAAGAATCCATAATATCCTCAGCCACTTTAAGTCCATTTTCTCTCATGGTATTACCTGTTTCTACAATGTCAACAATTGCATCAGCCAGTCCGACTAAAGGAGCTAATTCTATAGAACCATAGAGTTTCACCACTTCAACACCGACTGCCTTTTGCGCAAAGTAATCTTTTGTGATGTTTACCATCTTCGTAGCCACTTTTATATTAGGTCGTGTCCAGTCAAGTTCGTCTTCGTTCTTGATCCCGATAGCTACTTTACATTTACCCAGCTGCATATCAAGAAGCTGGATGATATCAAGCTCTTTTTCTGTAATGACATCTAAACCAACAACACCAATGTCTGCTGCACCATGTTCAACATACGTTGGGACATCCTGGTTACGGACATTTAAAAAACGAAACTCACCCATATCTAAAATGAGTTCTCTACCCTCAAACTTAAACTCTCCACCGAAAATTTCAGCAAATATTTCCAGTGTCTGCTCTGCAATTCTTCCTTTTGGAAGTGCTATTGTTAACATGGTTCACCTCTTTGAGATGAAAGTGAGTAGTGAGTAGTGAGTAGTGAGTAGTGTTGGTATGCATTGCTTTGCAATGCTTTTGTTTGTTGCAATAAATTCATCTTAAAACCTTAATCATGCCTTGAAATACTAGCGTTTCATCATAGACAGCCTCTTGAAAAAAAGAGGAAAGGAGTTTTCCATCCCCTCCTGTAAAATAGAGTTTATGCATCTGGGCATGTTTGTCTATGAGTGCTTTTATGGACGCGATTATACCATAGCTTATCCCATCTTTAGTTGTGGTAGGAAGCTGTTCTAATGATATCGTCTTGTTTAAATCAGTATCAAGTACAGGAGAGATAGTTCTATAGCTTTCAAGCATTGCCTTGATACCAGGGAAAATATAGCCACCCTGATAGATACCCTCTTTCATAACATCCACAGTAATGGCTGAACCTGCATCCACAAAAACACCATCCCTATGACTTAGACACAGTGCTTTTCTATCTACACCCATAGTCTCATACTCTCCATCTATCTTAATAAAAGATGAGATATTTTTCCAATTTTCTATCTCTTCTATCTCCTTGGTGAGTTGATGCTTAACTGTAATATACAGAAGTTCTTTTTCTCTATATTTTTCCATAGCATCCACATACGTAAGATGTTCTACTTTTTCACCATTAGAAATATGAAAATGCGTATTGCCAATATCGGCTAAAAATAATTTCTCATTCCTCATTCCTCATTCCTCATTTTGTTGCTCAGCAACAAACACTTTCCAGCCATTTTCTTCCAACATTGCTTTAGCATGAGAACAGAGTGGTGCTTTGATGATAATGTATTTTTTAGTGATCTTACTGTCGATGTACTTCTCTACTTTTTCATGTAACAGCAGGAGTTCACCCACTTCTTTACGAAGTACCCTGCTCTTCTTTTCAACTTGCATGACTAAAGCATAATAGCCCTTCAAGTCAATGCCCAAATAGAGTTCTATTTTTTTTCGTGAACCAAGTTCTTTAGGAGTGATCTCTTTAAGAGATTTAAAAATGATATTTTTATGCTGTAAGTATTCTACGATATTTTTCATACTTATATCATACCAAAAATCAACTCAACGGATGATAACTATGCATCGTATCAGCCAAGTTCTGTTTTTGAATATGTGTGTATATCTGTGTAGTTTCCAGTGAAGAGTGTCCAAGCAATTCTTGTACGACACGCAGATCTGCACCACCGATAATGAGGGAAGAAGCAAAAGAGTGCCGTAGAACATGAGGAGAAACACCCAAGTATTTTTTGACTATCTTATAGGCAGAAATACGGCTTAATGGTTCACCTCTATAATTGAGCCATATAAAACTACTATGCAGATCTTGCTCTTTCATATAGGCTTCTAAAGCTTCCAATGCTACAGGAGCCAAAGGTACCATACGTTCTTTCTCTCCTTTGGCAAAACGTATCTTTAGCCATTCATCTACAATATCTGATCTCTCAACACTTAATGCTTCCGATATACGACATCCACTAGCATAAAGAAAGAGAATGAGTGCATAATCACGAAGTCCCATAAGAGTGGTACGATCAATTAAAGATAGTCCACTCAAAATTTCATCATTATTTACATATTTAGGAAGATTTTTAGGTACTTTTGCCATAGGGATCTTTATTTTTTCATGTGTAAAATTTTGTAAGTGGCAAAAGTGAAAAAAGGTATTGATAGCTGAGAGTTTTCTGTTGAGAGTCCGTTTGTTTTCAAATGTAGCTAAAAATTTCAGTACATCTGTGGTATCTAATTTTGTAAGCGTTTTTTGGGTAAGTTCTTCAAGCTGTTTCAGATCACTTATATAAGAGGAGACCGTAAGAGTATCCAGTGCCCTAGTGACACTCAGATATTCTTCAAAGGCGACAAGCAGATTACTATTCATAACCTAGTTTAGAAAGCTCGATGACTTTGCCATCTTTATATAGTTTAGTTCCTGTTATAAATGCCGGGGTCTCTACCTCACCAAGATCATAGATCTTATGTTTGCTCAAGTCTTTAGAGAGTACAATCAGTGAACCTTGCTGATCTAGAGCAAAAACTCTTCCTCCAAATGCTGTAGCAGCAGAGAAGTGTGCATATTTAAATTTCTTTTGAGCTGATGGGTTGAGTGTACTATCAAGCCTAAGCACTTCACCCTCTTTTGTAAAGAGATAAATAGTTCCATTTGATATAGCCGCTTCAGAGATATTTGCACGATACTCTTGTTGCCCATTACCACCCAATGTTATAAGTCTCTTAGGGGTAGCCGCCACCATTGTATTGCCCATACGAGACAGATAAACCACATTATTAAAGATTTTTTCACTGCTTATATAGATCACTTTTGCATTATCAGAATCACCTGCTACATTGAATACAATGAGTCTTCCATCAAGCATAGGCATTACTACTAAGCTATCTATGAACATTGGACTTGCAGCTCTTGTATCAATGGCATAGGTCATTTCAGAACGATTCTCTATCACTTTTTTGTTATCTGCTACTTGATAGATACCAAATGTATTATCGTTTAACACATAAGCGATCAGACCATTCTGAATAGATGCAGAGACAACAGGTACATTAAGTGATACTTCACGTATTGGTTCTCCTGTACTTTTTTTGATGATCTTCAATGTACCTTCAGTATTACTTGCCAATACATAAGTAGAACTTTCACTCAAAAATCTATATCCCTCACCAAGTGTAATACTGCTTACACCCTGTTTTCCTATATAATGGCCACTTTTCAGTGTAGCACCATCTCTGCTGATATCAACGATACTACTGCCATAAGACGATGAAACACTTGATGCCGAATAGGTTTGTTCTGGTTCAAAATATTGTTTACTACTACATCCAGAAAGAACCAGTGCAGCGGCTGTAAGTGTGATGAGTAATAGTTTTGTCATTATTTTGCCTTTAATGTAGAATGCTTAAGAAGCGATGCCAACATTGAAAATGATGAACGCTCATCAATAAGCTCTAATTTTGCCTTTGCACTTTTTGTATCTCCTGCTTTGATAGCAAGGTATGCTTCTTCAAGCAATGCCATCTCTTTATAAAGTTTAGAATCACTGCTTTTATTTTCAAGTGTTGCAGCAACATATTTACTTGAATCTGAAATCACCGCATTACTGCTTCCAGCTAATCCATTTAATACTTTAAGATCTTTATTTTTCACTGCCTGTGCATAGCTGAACAATTCAAAAAGTGCCGGGTTTTTTTCTTTTAGCGTTTGAAGGGCTTGTGTGTCATCTGCTTTTGTCTGTAGTGTCAAAAATGCTTTATTTGCATCTGCCAATTTAGCTTCATGCATCGCATCCATCCCTGTTTTTCCGGCAAAGGCGAGAATAAGAGCAACTACTACACCCCAAATAACAAACTTATATTTTTTGTAAAGCTCTTCTATTTTGAAAGCACTCTCAAGTATTTTTTCATCACCGCTTAACTCTTTTTTTACGTAATTTACATCATCTTTAATGCTCACTTACTTCTCCTGCAACATTTTAGATATATTATACCCTTTGGAGTTTATAGTTCCACTACTGTAATACCTAAATTTCCCGGCATCCTATAAAACTTCTCAATTTTAGGGTGATTTTTCAAATACTCTGTAACTAATTTTGACAAAACCCCTCCACCTGTGCCATGGATGATCTGCACTTCACTCAGTCCATTTACCAGTGCATCTGAGAGAAATTTATCGACTGTATCTATAGCTTCATCTGCATACATACCAAGAAGCTTGACTGAAACAGATGCACTGGATTTTTCAACATTTACTTTGGCTTGTTTCGGTTTTGGCGGTGCTTTTATTTGAGGGGTGTCCCCTCTTCGTTTGAGTTGAGACAGAGGTACTCTCATCTTAAGTCCATCGACGATGATAGTGGCATCTTTACCACGCAAGGAGAGTAACTCACCTTTATGGGAACGGTATTTTACTTTGTCCCCCTCTTTGAGTGGTACTTCATCTGCCAACTTCACCTCTTTTTGCTTAAACTCTTTGCGTTGATGGGCAACATTGAGAAGTCTTCTCCCCTCTGTAGACTCTTTGACCTTAAGTGCTTCTCTGGCCTTTTTTGTAGCTGCATTGTAACGATTTTCAAGTGTGGCGATCGCTTTACGATGATCTTCTTTAAGTTTAAACCCTACCTCTTCTAGTTTTACTTTCTGTCTCTCTACAGCATTTAACTCTTCATCGATCTTAGCGATCTTCTGACGCATTTCACGTTCAAGTGAAGTTGATTTTTCTATGAGTTCATTAAGATTGTCTTTGTCTTCCCCATAGACTATTTTAGCTTTTTTGACAATACCGACAGGCACACCATAACGCTGTGCCGTTTCAAAGGCATAACTCTTTCCTATACTCCCTTGCAAAAAGGTATAGGTAGGCATCCTTCGTTCTTCATCATAAAGTGCCGCGATGAGTTCCACCTCATCATCAGAAGCCATCAGTGAAGCCAAACGTTTATGGTGTGTGGTCACGATAAAAGTAATGCCTTTTTTACGCAGTTCATCCAGCATGACACGAAACAGACTTGCTGCTTCATCACTGTCGGTTCCAAGTTCTATCTCATCTACACCTACAATAGCATCTTCTTTGTTAAACAGTTTCGCAAACTCCTGCATACGTCCGGCAAATGTAGAGATATCATTTTTGACCGATTGAGGATCATCGATAACAGCTTCTATACTCTTGTAGTGTCCCACCTCTGTTTTGGAAGCATCACATTTAAAAGGCAAAAGATATTTACTCATATACACTGCACTTAGCATAGACTTGAGTAACATCGTTTTACCACCCGCATTCACTCCTGTCACAAGCATGATCTGTTTATTCATATCCATGGTAACAGGTACAGGATTTTCTATGGCCGGATGTACAAAGTCTTGAAGTTTGATACGTTTTTGTTTACTTGGCAAAATGAATTCATACTCTTTGGCTCTGGCAAAACTCACCCGTGCCTGGTAGTGGTCAAACCTGTCATACTCTTTATTGATAAAAGCTAAAAAACGCTCCCACTTAAAGAAGACCGCCGAGATATCTTTACAGTACCTATAGATCAACTCCTCTTTATTGCTAAGCAGGGCTGATTCTTTCTCTTTGAGATGAGAGATACTTTGTGGGATAATATAGAAAAATCCACCCGGACTACGTGCTGCAACAGTTGCTTTAATGGCATTGTTAAATCCACCACGTACAAGAAGCGTCTCTTCTCCACCATTGAAGTGAACTTGTGTATCTACCAGATAATCTCTCAATCTACTTGAGTGGGCAAGTTTATAGAGTGTCTCTTTAATGTCTATTTTGTTTTGTTTTATGGCACGTTCAAGTTTAAAAAGTTCAGGGTCTCGTTCAGGATTGATACTTCCCTCTTCTGTGAAATACCCTATGATGTCTACGATCTCTTCAGGTATCTCGATACCTTGTATCCAGGAGATAAGAGGTTCTGTAAAGCCTACTGTCTTTAAAGTGTTGAAATATGAGAACATCGTAACAAAAGCATAGATCTCATCAAGAGAAAGAACCCCTTGTTTTTTTATAAGATTTAACTCTCTATCAAGATTTGGTACGGGATTTGGTGTAGGGAACTGTACTTTAGAAAGCGCAGAAATGTAACGATAGTGTTGATTGATATCTCCCATCATTGCTACAGATTTTTCTCTGGCTAAAAATTGTTTGAACTGATGAATATACCCATCAAGATCCAGTTTTTGGATGATGGATTTTTCGTTTGACTGTTGTGTTGGCACGTACTGTTTCCTCTACCTTTAATTACTGAAATTATACTATAATACTTTCACATAAGGAAGCATATGAAATATATAATCATTGTAGTATTGGTTGCATTGATACTCCTTACACTTCCAAACAAAAGTAGCAAAATGAATACTCTTTTACCTCATAATACCATATTGACTTTTGGTGACAGTCTCACCTATGGACATGGAGCTGATCATAATGAAAGTTACCCTGCTCTTTTAACTTCACTTTCCGGACACAAAGTGATCAATGCCGGTAGTAATGGAGAAACCTCGAATGAGGGACTTCAACGTTTACCAAAACTTCTTGAAGATAAATCTATTAAACTCATGATACTCTGTTTTGGAGGCAATGATATACTGAGGCGACAGTCAATGGAAGCACTTAAAAATAATCTCAGGACTATGATACAAATGGCAAAAGTAAAAAAGATAGATGTACTTCTCATTGCAGTACCAAACATAAGTCTATTTGGCCTTTCTCCACTAGAGCTTTATGAAGAGGTAGCAGAGGAAGAAGAAATACCTCTTCT
>JAYEOF010000089.1:0-1805 GCA_034722695.1 Campylobacterota bacterium | reverse complement strand
CTAAGAAATTCATCTTCTGCATTGATCACACGTACTTTTGCCAAAGATAAAAAGTTCCTGTAAGCATTGTAAAAACGCTCTTCATCATACTCGTAATACTCCATGTGTTCGGGTTCAACATTGGTTACGATAGCCAGGTAAGGATTTGAGTTTAAAAAACTCTCATCACTCTCATCTGCTTCAAAAACCACTTTATTGTTAGGAAAACTACGTACATTAGAGCCAAACTCTTTGCTTATAGCACCGATGAGAGCATTGGACTCCGGAATGATGGAAGAGAGCATTGCTGAAGTGGTACTTTTTCCATGAGCACCTCCCACAGCATAGACTTCTTTCTCTCCCAAAATAGACTTGAGTGACTCTTTGCGTGAAAGTAGTTCTATGCCTAGTTCCTGTGCTTTTTGATACTCAGGGTTATTAGGACGTACTGCCGCAGAATAGATAACCCTATCGACACCTTCTACTGCATCTTCATGATGAGGAATAGTGATTTTTGCATCAAAATTCGTTGCCAGGTCATTGGTGATCTCTGTCTGCTTAATATCTGATCCTGAGATCTTATGCCCGTCATTGACCAAAAATTTTGCCAATGCTGAGAGCCCTATGCCACCTATACCTATAAAGTGTATTTTCATTTTTTCTCCAAATCACTCTCGTTCCCATGCTCTGCGTGGGAATGCATACAAGAGTTTTATAAATTAATTAAAATTAGTCTTACGCATACAGTTAAGTATGCATTCCCACGGACACCGTGGGAACGAGTCATTTAACTACTTGCTCTCTTCCAAAACTTTCAACTCTTTTTTACCCTGCTCTACATACTTGGCATACATTGTTAAAAGAATATCATTTGGCTGTACAAAAGTCTGTATGAAAAAAGCAAGTGGATCAGTTTCATCTATGCTACTCACATCAACCATATCTTCTATAAAACTTTCAAAACTGTTTCCTGCCATCACTGCACAGGCATGTATCATCATCGCATCTTTAAGCTCTGCATAGTCAATAGTGTGATGCAGTACCAAAAACATCTCTTTGGCACCTTTTTTATCATTTTCACTGTAACGTTGGATAGCATGTTCATAAATAGCTCTTGCTATTGCTCTCTCTTCAATATTGTTGCGTACATCAAATGATTTATTTGTAGAGAGGTACTCTGCAAGCTTATCAAAAGCTGTATTTACGATAAAGGTAAACACTTCATTGATATCATCTTCCGGTGCTTCGATCACCAGTTGGGCATCCAAAAGCTGATACCCTTTTGCAATACTCTCTTCCTCTTTACACTCCTCTTCAAGTCTTTTAATATTTGCTAAAAACTCCGGATCTTTTTTTAACTCTTCTACATGTATTTCTGGCATTTCCATCTTAATCATTCTCCAATGCTAATTTAATTCTTTCTAGTGCTTCTCTTGTCAACTCTGATTCATACACAAGTGCAAGCCTCACATACCCTTTACCTTCACCCTCTCGTCCTAAAAATGAACCGGGGATCACTTTAAGATTATACTCTTTATAAAGTGCTGTGGTAAAGGCTATCTCATCTTCTACTTTAAGCCAGATATAAAATGTAGCTTCTGGTGCATCCACACCTAAAACTTCTTTGGCTACTTCAAAGTTCTTTATATACTTTGCTCTAAATACATCTACATGTTCCTGATCAGCCCATGCTACTGCAGCTGCATGTTGCAGAGGCAGTGGTGAAGCACAACCGACATAGGTTCTGTAAATCATATACTCTTTCAGTATCTCTGCATCACCGGCTATGAATCCAGAGCGTAAACCCGGAGCAGAAGAGCGTTTAG
>JAYEOF010000088.1:8239-9433 GCA_034722695.1 Campylobacterota bacterium | reverse complement strand
TTGAAATTCATCACTGAAAACCTTAAGGGTTCAGCCATCAAACTCGAAGAGTTCAAGAAAACGTCCAATACGGTGAATCTAAGTGCCAAAGCAGAAAAGATCATCATGCAAATGAGTGAATATGAAACGAGATTGGCAGATATAACCATAGAGCAGGAGATGTTAAATACACTCTACGAACAGGTGAAGTCAGGCAAGGATCTTGAGAGTATCGCAATGATAGGAGTAGATAAGGACAAGTCGGCACTTTCCGGTATGATCAAAGAGCTTCAGGATGCCATTATCATGAAGAAGATCCTGCGTGAAAACTATACAGAGGTGCACTCTGAAGTGAGCAAGCTGAGCAAGAAGATCACACAACTTAAAAAGGTCATTATCGCTACGATCAAAAATTTGAGAACAAGTATCAAAGAACGAAAAGCATTGATCGAGAGATCTATCGCCAAGAAACAGAAACTTTTAAACAAACTTCCGGCGGATGAGAGAATGTATGGACAGTTGCAGCGTAAGTTCGTGGTGAATGAAAAGATATACTCTTATCTGTTGGAGAAGCGCTCGGAGACAGCGATCGTCAAAGCCTCTACGGTCAGCAAGAACAGGATCATCGATAAAGCACTTATGCCCGGAGCCCCTATCAAGCCTAAGAAAAAGATGATCGTACTGGTAGGGTTGATCATGGGGTTGATACTGGGGATCGCACTTGCCTTCTTGAGAGAGTTCCTGGATGACCGTATCAAAGAGGAGGAGGATGTCACAAAGCTGACAGATGTACCTATGCTCGGCTTGATCCCGCATATCAAAGAGGATCAGGATAAGATCAACGTATTTTTATCTCCAAAATCTGCTGTAGCAGAATCTTTTAGAAATCTGCGTACCAATTTGCAATTTATGGAAAGAGACAAGAGTGCCCAGGTTATCGCAGTGACCTCGACCGTAGGGGGAGAGGGGAAAACAACGGTCTGTATAAACTTAGGCGGGATCATGAGTATGGCAAACAAGAGAACGGTGATACTCAATCTTGATATGCGAAAACCTACACTGCATGAAAAATTTGGACTTAAGAATATAAAAGGTATGAGTACCCTGCTGTCAGGCCATACGGCTTTAGGTGAAGTGATCCAGCATACAGAGTATGAAAATCTGGACATTATCACTTCCGGCCCTGTACCGCCAAATCCAAGTGAACTGATACAG
>JAYEOF010000088.1:3155-8139 GCA_034722695.1 Campylobacterota bacterium | reverse complement strand
AAAAATGATCTTGACTTTTTTAGAAAAACAGAACGAAGAAATAAGAGTTTTTTTAGAAAAACAAAAGATAACACTTCCTTATTTGAAAAAACAGAAAGAAAAAGCGAGAGGTCCTGTTCTGAAGCTCGATCTTCATTCCCACTTCATACCGGGGATCGATGATGGTGCACAGAACATGGAAGAGAGTTTGACCCTTCTGAGAGGAATGGAAGCCCTGGGCTACGAGAAAGTGATCACCACGCCGCATATCATGATAGATGCCTATCGGAATACACCAAAGATCATCAAAGAGGGCTTGGCCTCTCTGCAGGAAGCGGCAAAAGCTGAGGGGATACAACTGGAGATAGAGGCCGGGGCAGAGTACTATCTGGATGAAGGGTTCTATGAACATCTGCAGAGTGGCGAAGTGATGAGTATTAAGAACAAATACCTTCTTTTTGAGACCTCTTATATCTCTAAACCTCTACAGATCGAAGAGATGATCTTTGAGATAGGTGCTGCAGGGTATATACCGCTTATGGCACATCCTGAACGTTATCGTTATGTTACAGACCCTGAAAAAGAGTATGGTCGGCTCAAAGGGCTTGGCGTACTGTTTCAGGTTGACTTGAACTCTTTTGTCGGCTACTATGGAAAAAATGCAAAGAAGAATGTTGATTTTCTAAGTAAACACGGCATGATAGACTTTCTTGGCAGTGATACGCATCATCAAAAACATCTGGAAGCACTCTCAAATGTGTTTATGTCAGAAGCCTATGCAGATATTTTTACCAACAATACGATACTGAATGATGAGCTCATCTAGCTCTTAACCAAATTTATATTACAATATTATAATCTGATTGGAGAACTCTTCTATGCATATTTTACTTATAAACATCAATCCTGTGGTTTCTAGACTTATCTCTTTTTGTATGCGTGAAGACAATATCGACCTTGAAGAGCTTGAGAATGTCGGGGCTGTAGCACGGGATAGTTATGATGTGGTGTTTGTGGATGAGGCATCTTATGGTGATGAAACAGAAGAAGTTTTAGAGAATCTAATAATAAGAAAAAAAGTTTTTTTATCAAGTGCTGATGATGTGAGTGACGAAGCAGAATTTTTTGACAGCATCATCAAAAAACCTTTTTTACCTTCACAGATCACAGCGGTACTGGAAAGTTTGGAGGAGGATGATACTTTAGAAGCAGTGACAGAGATACCTTCCATTTTTCCTCTTTCCAGTGATGAAGAGAGCGTTGAAGATGCAGATAAGCGTGTAGATGAAATACTCGAAGAAGATAAAAAAGCAGATACTAAAGTGCTTGACAGTAATGAAATAGAGAAGATCAAAGCACTTTTAGAGATGGAAGAAGAAGCTGAAGCAGTAAGTAGTGATGAGTATGAGAGTCGCAAAATGGAAGTGATTAAGCAACAATTGATAGCGGATGGCTTGGAGATAATAGATGAAGATGAATATGTCGAAGCGTTGAGCAAGAAGCCTTCAACAGAGAAAAATGAAAAATCAAAAAAGAAAAAGAATAGATCATCCAAACAAAGTGACGCACTTGCACATCCCGCAGGAACGAAGACAAAAAAGATGAAATCAGAAAAGAGTAAAAAAGAGAAAAAGATCAAAGAAGAAATTTTTACTTTTGAAGAAGCCCTTTTGGCAGCAGTTGAGGGAATGAAAGTCAAAAAAATAAAAAAACTTCTCAACGGTGCAGAAGTCACGATCAAAATAAGTTTTAAGGACAAGAAATAGATGCAAGATCTACAAAAAGGTGCAATCTTGGTGCTTTCCGGCCCCAGTGGAGCAGGAAAAAGTACCATCATCCAGGCAGCTTCTGAAGAGATAGGTGAGTATTATTTTTCCATCTCTACGACTACGCGCAGTCCAAGAGTCGGAGAAGAAGATGGTAAAGATTATTTCTTTGTCACAAAAGAGAGTTTTGAAGAAGATATCAAAGCGGGTAATTTCTTAGAGTATGCACAAGTCCATGGTAACTACTATGGTACCTCTTTAAAACCGGTGAGGGAAGCACTTGAAGAGGGAAAACTGGTACTCTTTGATATAGATGTGCAAGGGCACCGTTTGGTGAGAGCCAAGATGAATGATATCACTACTTCGGCTTTTATCACCCCTCCTTCTTTGAATGAACTGGAAATCAGACTAAGAGCAAGATGTACGGATGATGAGAGTGTTATCATGCAACGTCTTGAAAATGCGAAAGAAGAGATACTGGCAGTAGGAGAGTATGATTTTACGATCATCAATGATAGGATAGATGATGCAGCCAGAGAGTTCGTGATCGTTGCAAAAGCAGCCAGATTGAAACAAAGCCGGGAAGATGAAGAGAAATTTATTCAAACTTGGCTAGGTTAGGTTAAATATTTTTAAGTATAATTATTAAAATTTTAAAATTACATCATTTTAGATGTAGATAAAGGATGAACTATGGGTATGCCAAGTATGCCGGAACTATTGATCGTTTTAGCGATCGTTGTACTTCTTTTTGGAGCAAAAAAGATCCCTGATCTTGCAAAAGGTATGGGAAAAGGTATCAAAGACTTTAAAAAAGCCATTAAAGAGGACGAAGAAGAGTCTAAAGAGATCGCTACTAAAGAAGAGCCGAAAGTTGAAACAAAAATCGAAGAGAAAAAAAGCGAAAACGCTTAAACAAAAACTCGTTCCCACGGTCTCCGTGGGAATGCATACACGAACACAAGAAACCAAAATCTTCGTGTAGATTATCAAACTTCCATATGCATTCCCACGCAAAGCATGGGAACGAGAAATACACTACTACTTATTTATGGAAAATATATGAAACTAAAATCACAAGTTAATCAAGTCATACAAGAGGCATTTAAAAAAGCAGGTATCGAACATGAGCCTATGAGTGTATCTGAAGCAAGCAAATCAGAGTTTGGTGACTTTCAGTTCAATGGTGCCATGGCACTCTCCAAAAAGCTTGGTAAAAATCCAAGAGAGATAGCGACTGAAATCTTAAACAGTTTAGATCTCACAGGACTTTTGGCTAAAGCAGAGATAGCAGGCCCGGGGTTTATAAACCTTTGGCTCAATCCTTTATGGATAGCTTCACAATGTGGGGTTGCTTTAAATGATGAGCGATTGAGTGTAGAGACAAGAGAACAACCTATAAAAGCAGTGGTAGACTACTCCGGTCCAAACATGTCAAAACAGATGCACGTAGGGCATTTGCGTTCGACGATCATTGGTGACACACTTGCGAATCTTTTAACTTTTTTAGGTGATGAGGTGATCCGTCAAAATCATATTGGAGATTGGGGTACACAGTTCGGTATGCTCATCGCTTATCTCGAAGAGATGCAAAAAGAAGAGATGGGAGATGGTTCAGTAAGCTTGAAAGACCTTGAACAGTTCTACAAAGATGCAAAAGGCCGTTTTGATGCAGATGAGAACTTTGCAAATAAAGCAAGAGAGTATGTGGTCAAGATCCAAGGCGGAGATGCACATTGTTTGCAACTTTGGCAAAAGTTTATTGACATTTCATTAAGACACTGTGAAGAAGTGTATGACAAACTTGGTGTAAAGTTGACACGGGAAGATGTAAAAGCAGAGAGCTTTTACAACGATGACCTTTCAAATGTAGTAGAAGATCTGAAAAGCAAAGGTACACTGCAGGAGAGTGACGGAGCACAATGTGTTTTCCTCGAAGGTGATGAAGTTCCTGTCATCGTACAAAAAGGAGACGGTGGATACCTGTATGCGACAACAGACCTTGCAGCTTTACGTTACAGGGCCAATGTGCTTGGAGCAAAGCGTATCTCTTATGTGGTAGATGCCAGACAAGCGGGACACTTTAAACAGGTTTTCAGAGTGGCTAAAGAAGCTGGCTTTGTAGCCCAAGATGTAAAGCTTGAACACATCGCGTTTGGTACCATGATGGACAAAGGCGGTAAACCGTTTAAAACACGTGACGGTGGAACTGTAAAGCTTATAGATCTGCTTGACGAAGCAGTTGTCAAGGCTAAAGAAACTATCAACAATAAAGAAGAGTATTCTGAAGAAGAGATCGAAGTCTTAGCTAAGATCATCGGTATAGGTGCGGTCAAGTATGCAGATCTTGCGATAAACCGTGAATCCAACTATGTCTTCAACTGGGACAAGATGCTCTCTTTTGAGGGAAACACATCACTCTATATGCAGTATGCCTATGCAAGGATCCAAAGTATCTTTAGACGTTTTGATGGTGAGATCAAAGGCAATATCATTATAGGTGATGCGCTTGAGCATCGCTTGAGTGTCATGTTACTTCGTTTTGAAGATATACTTAACCGGGCAGCGGCAGATGCAGCTCCAAATCAGATCACTACTTACCTCTATGAACTTGTAACTCTCTTTATGCGTTTTTACGAGCAAAACCCTATACTTAAAGAGGGTGTGGACGAGCAGACAAAGATGAGTCGTTTACAGTTGGCTGACCTGACTGCGAAAACTATCAAACAAGGTTTGGATATACTTGGTATTGAAGTTGTAAATAAATTGTAAACGTAGGGTGCGTTTGCCAACGCACCTTTTTTTCAATATGTAATTACAACAAAATATGCTATATGTTATTTATTGGTGCGTTAGCAAACGCATCCTACAAGGGGATTCATATGAAAGCACTCATAATACTGGCAATTTTAGCGACACTAGCCATCATCTTTTTTCAATACACGCGATCTAAAGATCTAAAAAAATTATTTATTGCATTGGGTTCATTTCTGATCATTGTCACGTTGGGCATCATGGGCAATCTTACACGGCAAGTCATACCGCTCTTTATGGCACATATTGTTTTGATTGTCATTGCCTGGGGTGGGTTAATGGTTTATCTTATGAGAGATAAGTACTATTGGTGGATTATTTTTTCACCAATAGTAACGATAGGACTTTTTTTACTGCTTGAACTTTTAGCCGGTTCAGGGCATGAATTACCAATATTGGGATAATCCTGTGTAGGGTGGATTTAT
>JAYEOF010000088.1:0-3055 GCA_034722695.1 Campylobacterota bacterium | reverse complement strand
TTATTTTATGCAGGATCGATCTCTTTGTTTTTTTGATTCTCAACAAGTTCAGATAAAAATGTTTCAAGTGAATAGCGTTGTCTGTATTCAGGGATCATAACATGGATAAGAATATCACCCAGATCTGCTACTGCCCACTCGTCACTAATATCTGAAGCAAGGATTACATCCCCTTGTTCTTTTAGTTCCTTTTTAAGATGATCAAAAAGTGCTATGGTATGCTTACCGTTAAGTGAGTTTGCTATTACCACGCGCTTTGCAATATAATCTGCATTCTGAAGGTTAAATACTTCGATCTCTTCAGCTTTTTTGTCATCAAGTATCTTTACGATATTCTCTATTCTCTCTTCTATTGTCATTTATTGCCTTTTAGTATATCTTTAACAGATTTTTTTATTTTTTTGTCAACATAGTGTAGCTCTAGATCTCTTCTTATATCAGTTGAACTCATCGGTGCATCAAGTGTTAAGATCTTCCACTCTCGAAGATCTTTAGTCTCCACCGGATGGTTTTCTCTTGTAATGATCACCCATGTAATATGGGCATTGAGCCACTCAAAGTTATACCATCTTGTCAATGTTGACAAGTTGTCAGAACCGATGATGAGATATTTGACATCATAGACTGTGTTGAAATGTTTTATACTCTGTGAGGTAGTCGTACTTTTACCCTCTTTTATCTCATAATCATCTACGATCACATTGGGAATGTCATCAAAAAGAATATGACACCATCTTAAACGTTGTTCAGCATTTGCCAGTGAAGATGTTTTAAAAGGATTTAAGTAGGCTGGAACAACAAGCAATTTATCAATATCTAAACTTTTTATCGCTTTTTCAACGATACGTTGATGTCCTAAGTGTGGAGGGTCGAAACTCCCACCAAACATTGCAACCACTTGCTTGCCTTCTTTAACCAAAAGATAACCTCATTTAGTGTAAAATTATGTAATATTAGCATAAAAACGCTTCTATATAGTTAGGCGTATTTTTAAATCAGAAGGGGAGAAAATGGCTGTAAAAATAGCAATTAACGGACTTGGGAGAATCGGCAGATGTGTCGCACGTATCATCGCGGATAGAGACGATGTTGAGCTTGTGGTAGTGAATGCAAGCGGTACACATGAAATGTTGGAGTACAATGTAAAATATGACTCTGTACATGGTACACGTAAAGATGTAAAAGTGAGTGACGGTTATTTGAACATTGGAAATGACAAGGCAAAGATCCTTGCAGAGCGAGATCCTGCAAAATTGAACTTTTCTGACTACGGTGCTGAAGTTGTTTTGGAGTGTACGGGTGCTTTCTTGACACAGGAGAGTGTGCAGCCTCATATTGATAACGGCATCAAGAAAGTCGTTTTCTCTGCGCCTGCCAAAGATGATACCGCCACTTTTGTCATCGGTGCAAATGAAGAGGAGTATGCGGGTCAAGCGATCGTTTCAAATGCAAGTTGTACGACCAACGGTTTGGCTCCCGTAGCAAAAGTTCTTGATGATGTATTTGGTATAGAGAGTGGTCTGATGACTACGATCCACTCTTATACAGCCTCTCAACCCATTTTGGATACCAAACATAAAAAAGATCCAAGAAAAGGACGTTCCGGTGCAGTGAATCTTGTACCGACTACTACAGGTGCAGCCAAAGCCATTGCGAAAGTACTGCCAAGCCTTGCAGGCAAACTCAATGGTCAGGCTATTAGAGTGCCTACACCGGATGTCTCTATGGTGGACTTGACGGTTACCTTAAAGAATGATGCAACTTTGGATGAGGTAAAAGCAGCGTTTAAAACTGCAAGTAAAGGTTCACACAAGGGTATCTTGGGTGTAGATGAAGAGTACAGGGTTTCTCAGGATTTTGTAGGGGAAGAGCTTAGTACGGTAGTTGCTATGGATACTATCCAAGTCATTGGTGGAAACATGGTAAAAGTACTCTCTTGGTATGACAATGAGTGGGGATACTCATGTCGTTTGGTAGATATGGCAGTACACATTAACAAATAAGGGGAGATGATGAAAACGATTAAAGATTTAGATATAACAGGAAAACGGGTATTTATACGTTGTGATTTTAATGTACCGGTAGATGCGGATGGGAATATTTCTGATGATAGAAGAATTCGTGCTGCATTACCGACGATACGTTACTGTCTTGAGCGTGATTGTAAAGTCATTTTGGCATCACACTATGGTCGACCGGAAGCGGGTAAATATGAAAAAAAATACTCTCTAGAAATTGTACTTACTAGACTGCAGGCTCTTTTAAAGCTTGCTTCCAGTATCCAACTGGCAAAGGATGTTGTAGGTAATGATGCCAAGGCAAAAGCAGCTGATTTAGGAGCATGTGATGTTCTCTTGCTTGAAAACCTTCGATATAATGCAGGTGAGACAGCAAATGATGAAGCCTTTGCGAAAGAGTTGGCCAGTTTTGCTGATATATATATTAACGATGCTTTTGGTGCATGCCATAGAAAACATGCTTCTATTTATGCAATGACGCAAGAGTTCGACCATGAACATAAAGCAGCAGGTTTCCTTATGAACAAAGAGGTGAATTTTTTCCAGAAAGTCATAGAAGAGCCTATCCGTCCTTTTGTTGCTATTGTAGGAGGAAGTAAAGTCTCAGGCAAGTTAAAGGCTTTGACCAACCTCATTAAAAAAGTTGATAAGATCATCATTGGGGGAGGTATGGCATTTACTTTCCTTAAAGCACAGGGATATGAGATCGGGAACTCTCTTGTAGAAAATGATCTGCTTGATGATGCCAGAGCGATCATGTATAAAGCTAAAAAAGCGGGTGTAAAATTTTATCTGCCAGTTGACCTTGTGGTAGCTCCGGAATTTTCTGAAAATGTGGAAACCAAATATCTTCCTTCCCAGGAGATCCCGGTAGGATGGATGGGTCTAGATATCGGTCCTGCATCCAGCAGACTCTTCCGTGAAGTGATCAATGATGCCCAAACTATCATCTGGAATGGCCCAATGGGTGTTTTTGAGATGGATAGATTCGCTAAAGGAAGTATTAAAATGTCACACAATATCGCAGATACACATGC
>JAYEOF010000087.1:0-2141 GCA_034722695.1 Campylobacterota bacterium | reverse complement strand
GGACTAGCTGGCTAATTCAAGGTTATTTCTGTGCGAAGATGAGGCAATATCGTTTCACCCTTCGGGCGATAAGAAAAAGGTGCATCTGCGTCGTTAGATTTCCTTGAATTAGCCAGCTAGTTCTGCGAAAATCTGCCTAGCACCTACATCTTTTTCTTATCGTTAATATTATGCGTACTTAGTGGGAGCGGTACTAGTCTTCAAAAATAATAATATCGTAAGAACTTTTAGCCACCAGTGCTTTGCTTATGTGTACAGAACCGTTACGATTAACCTTACTTAGTTCATCACGAAGCTGATCGATCTCTGCCTGCATTTCATCTATCTGTTCTTTAAGCTGAAGCACAATATCTACACCCGCGAGGTTCACTCCCATTTGACGTGTCAAACGTAAAATGAGTTTCATACGGTCAATATCTCTTTGAGAGTAAAGGCGCATACGCCCTTGTGTTCGGGAAGGCTCAACAAGTCCTTCTCTTTCATACTGTCTAAGTGTTTGTGGGTGTATCTCCAACATATTTGCTACTACTGAAATAAGGTAAACGGGTTCGTCATAACTGTGCATAGTAATCCTTTTATAGTTTAGCTTCTATCATCGCTTTAAGCTCATCATCAAGCGTATCTACATCAGGTAAGACTACATTTGCTACAAGATACAGATCCCCTTTCATCGCTGTTTTTCTGTCAGCGACACCTTTACCTTTAAGTCTGAATTTTTGACCATTTTTGGTGTTTTGAGGCACTTTGAGTGAAACCTCTTTTTCAGGCGTCTCTATGGCTATTTTCCCACCAAAAAGTGCTTCTTTAAGAGGAACATCAAAAGTCTTATAGAGGTTATCACCTTTTCTCTCATACTCATCCGAAGAAGCAACTTCTACCTGTATGAGCAGGTCACCTGCCTGTCCCTGATACTGCTTGCCTTTACCACGTACACGCATGGTTTCACCACTTTTGATCCCTGCAGGGATCTTGATGTCAAAATTTTGACCATTGGCAGAGACATTATGTTTTCCACCATTCACTGATATCATGAACGGCACGGTGATACGTGCTTGCATATCAAGATCCGGACCGCCAAAGCCGCCTCCGAAACCACCAAAACCACCTTGGGCACCACCACCAAAGCCACCACCACCGCCACCAAACATTTGACGTAGGATCTCATCCAGATCAACACCTTGACCTTGACCGCGTGCAAAATCATGGAAGTTCTGTCCACCGAACATTTGATCACCATACTGATCATACTGCTGCTTTTTTTCTGCATCAGAAAGCACTTCATACGCAGCATTTATCTCTTTAAACTTCTCTACTGCACTCTCTTCTTTGTTAATATCCGGATGGTATTTTCTTGCGAGTTTTCTGTAAGCTTTTTTTATCTCATCGGCAGAGGCATTTTCACTTACACCCAGTGTCTCATATAAACTTTTTGACATTCTTGTTTCCTAAAATTATTTATTTCTTAAATTAGAATTATTATATCAGAATAGTTTAGTCAATGTCAATCAAGTTTAACAGTTTTATGGCTTATAGGGCACAGGTTTATGTCCTTCATGCTTAAGCTTCATCATGCCGCCACCAAGGTTAATGACCTTATATCCCAACTCTGATGAAAGAAATTTAGATATTTCCGCTGTACGACTGCCTGTACGACATATGAGTGCAAACTGCTCATCTTTCTTGACAATTTTGTCAAGTTTTTCCAAAAATTCAGGTATATTAAATTTGCCTTTTTCATCAAAAAACATGATCGTATAGGCACCGTCAACAATGCCTGTTTCCTTCCATTCACCCGGAGTACGGATATCTATGATCTTGATATCTTTTTTTAAAAAATCTTTTGTTACCCATATATTTTGTAACTCTGCAAAAAGTGAAGTGCCTAAGAGTAATAATCCTAATACTATCTTCTTCATTTAATATTCCTCGTATTTCATATATGGCCGTATTGTAACAAAAGAAAGTAAAGTAATCGTGAATTTTATACCTATGGGAGTACAATACTTTATGAATTTTATAACCATAGATGACATAAACATCCCGGAACTAAACATATATCACCAGTTTAGAGACAATGCTTTTACTGCTGACCAGAGTTTTGTAGCAGACAGTCCTAAAGTTGTTAACCTATTACTAGAAAC
>JAYEOF010000086.1:6217-9489 GCA_034722695.1 Campylobacterota bacterium | reverse complement strand
CCCACAGGCTGAGCAAAATCAAACTGTTCACTTTTACCTGCACATACTATATACGATCCATTTTCTTGCATTACATTCTCACCGGGATATTTTTCCCTCTAAGATAGCTTTTTAATTCCATAATGTCAATCTCTTTGAAGTGGAAGATAGAAGCTGCCAGTGCTGCATCTGCATTACCAAGTGTAAATGCCTCTTCCATATGTTGCATTGTACCTGCACCGCCTGATGCAATGACCGGGATATTGACCAGTTCTCCTATCTTTTTGTTGAGTATGTTGTCAAACCCTGCTTTGGTACCATCTGCATCCATAGAAGTTACAAGTAACTCTCCTGCCCCTCTATCATACGCTTCTTTTGCCCATTCAAGTGCATCAATACCTGTATCGTTGCGTCCGCCATGGGTAAAGATATGCCACTTATCATCCGCAACTCTTTTGGCATCTATCGCTACCACTATACACTGAGAGCCAAAACGTTTTGCACCTTCTTCAATGAAAGCGGGTCTCTTGATGGCAGCAGAATTTATGCTCACCTTATCACAACCTACGTTAAGTAAGTTATAGATGTCAGAGAGTTCACGTATACCTCCCCCAACTGTAAGTGGGATAAACACTTCTTTTGCAACTTGTCTCACGACATCTACAATAGTATCACGTCCTTCATGTGTCGCACCGATATCAAGAAAAGTGATCTCGTCCGCACCCTCTTCATTATAACGATATGCTACTTCCACAGGGTCACCTGCATCACGTAAACCGACAAAGTTCACACCTTTAACCACTCGTCCATTATCTACATCTAAACAAGGTATGATGCGTTTTGCAAAATAGTCCATCTAATTCTCCATAAAATATGGTAAAATTATACAAAAATTATCCCAAATAGGTGATTAGAAGGTAGATTATAGTATGATTATCGAAAATTTAGCCGAATTCGCATCTAAGAAATTTGGTCAAAACTTTTTAAAGAATGATGTTTATCTTCATAAGATCATCCAATCGATGCCCAATGACAACTTGAGAGTTGCAGAGATCGGGCCTGGATTAGGTGATTTAACCAAAGAGCTTGTAAAAGCAAGAAATGTCACAGCATTTGAGGTTGATAAAAGATTATGTGAGCATCTTACTACTGAATTTGAAGAACCCATCCACAACGGGAACTTTGAATTACGGTGTGGAGATGTGCTTGAGCGTTGGGAGTCAGGGAGCCTGTTGGATGAGCCTTATCATCTGGTAGCCAACCTGCCCTATTATATCGCGACCAATATCATTTTAAAAGCATTTAAGGATGAACAATGCCAGTCTATACTGGTCATGGTTCAAAAAGAAGTTGCCGTTAAGTTCGCTGCAGTCGCAAAACAGAAAGAGTTTTCTGCTCTTTCTGTTTTGGCTTCCAGCGTAGGAAAAGCCACACTCTGTTTCGAGGTTGAGCCTGAAGCATTTGTGCCTCCTCCAAACGTCACTTCTGCCGTGCTTTTAATAGAGAAAAACCAGTCACGAGATGACGAAAAGTTTGAAACGTTTTTAAAGATCGCTTTTGCGCAACCGCGTAAAAAACTCTCTAAAAACCTTATGGCTGCTTTTTCTAAAGATATTGTAAATCAAACTTTCGCAAAGTTGGAACTTGATTCTAATTTACGACCTCATGAAGCTGAGACATCTATTTATCATCACATATATAATGAATTAAAGGATAATTTAGATGGAAAACAACAGTCCAAAGAGCAACAATCAGGAAAGCGGAAACTCTCAAAATCAAGAGCAAAAAACAAATAATACCCCTAGAGAGAGAAGACCAAACCCACATAGACAAAATAACAATACACCAAACCCTAACAGAAAACCTCAAGAGGGTAACACGCAAGGTGCAAGTACACAAAGCGGGAATACCAATAACCAAAATCAACAACGTGAGAATCGACCAAATACTAACCCGAACAGAAAACCTCACCCAAATAGAAAACCAAACCCAAATAGAAACCAAAATGAGGGGCAAAATTCTGAAGGACAGAGCAGTAATCAAAACAGAAATGCCAACCGTAACCCTAATCAGAAGAACAACCAAAATAGAAAACCAAATCCTAATCAAAAACCAGGGAACAAACCCAATAACCCAAATCAAAACCGTAGCGGTGGCGGTGGAAAAGGCAGAGGTAAAAGAAAAAATGTTACGACTGTAAATGCGGAGATGAGAGCTTCTATCGAGGAGAATGCTCGTGTAAAAGACGCAACAATGAACCCATGGAAACAGATAGACATGGCAAGCAAAGGGAAGATCCGTTTTACGCCTCTTGGAGGTCTGGGTGAGATCGGTGGGAATATGGCTGTTCTTGAAACTGAAACCACAGCGATCGTCATCGATGTTGGTATGTCTTTCCCTGATGAAACCATGCACGGTGTTGATATTTTAGTACCTGACTTTACTTACTTGCATACGATCAAAGACAAGATCAAAGCTATTATCATCACACACGGTCACGAAGACCACATTGGTGCGATGCCTTACTTGTTTAAAGAGTTAAAGTTCCCTATCTATGCAACACCACTTGCCCTTGCGATGATCGAAAACAAATTTAACGAACATGGGCTTAAAGCAGATACCAAGTACTTCAATTTTGTTACCCTACGAAAACAGTACAGCATTGGTGATCTGCAAATAGAATGGATGCATAACACCCACTCTATCATCGATGCATGTTCACTGGCTATTGAAACACCTGCGGGAACCATCATCCATACTGCTGACTTTAAAATAGACCACACACCGGTAGATAACTATACTATGGACCTGCACCGTTACGCATATTATGGTGCAAAAGGTGTGCTTTGTCTTTTCTCTGACTCAACAAACTCTCATAACCCCGGGTTTACAAAAAGTGAAACCGTTGTGGGGAAAACATTTGACTCTCTCTTTGACCTGGCAAAAGGAAGGGTGATCATGTCTACCTTCTCATCAAACGTACACCGCATTTACCAAGCGATGGACAGAGGCGTAAAACATGGCAGAAAGATCTGTGTTATCGGGCGTTCAATGGAGCGTAATGTTGAAACGAACAGAGCTTTAGGTTTTGTAGACATAGCGGATAAGCATTTCATCGAGGTTCATGAAGTACCAAAATATTCTGAAAATGAAGTACTTATCGTAACAACCGGTTCACAAGGTGAAACAATGGCGGCACTGAACCGTATGGCATCAGATGAGCATCGTCACATTAAACTCAAACCATCTGATACAGTGATCATTTCAGCTTCTGCCATTCCGGGGAATGAAGC